>CAILTZ010000880.1 GCA_903837255.1 uncultured Pirellula sp.
ATTTTGTCCCTCAGTTACGTCCATTTCATGCCCTTTGCGATCATCGGTACAGTGCTTGGAATGTTTGTCTTGCTGTTTGCCAAAAAAATGGGGCTGAGCAATCTTTCTAAATTCTTTGCATTTCTGGCGGTCGCCGTGGGTGCAACCTGCGCCTCTTGGGGGCTCTCAGCGAGCTTCTTGCATAGCAACTACGAGCTGGTCCAAGCGCGCAAGGTGGCAGAATTGTATTTGAATGCTCTATCCAAGGGGGATCTCGATAGCGTCTATTACTTGGTCGGATTCCAGCACGAGAGTGAGCGGCGTCCGGGGGATGATGCACCCGAGACCGAGCTACAGAAAGCCAAGAATCGGCTTGCTGCAGACCCTGCGCATGTGGCCATTCAAAAGCGGCGTGGGTCGGCCAAGTGGACCTTTGTATCACTCGATGGGGAGGCGATTGGTTCGGCCGGATACTCGTACAAACTTAAGTATCGAGATGACGGTCAAACCAACCCGCTGTCCTATTTCGTTTACGCACGTAAGGACGTTCAAGAGCGATTTGCAACCAAGAAAGAGATTCATTGGTACGTCGATACCGTCGAAGCGGTAAAGTAAAGCGGGACGAGATTTAGGACCGAAACCTTTTCGACCGCAGTTTGCCTGGGTGGATTCTGTTATGCCGAGTTCGCTGATCAGTTTGGGTGCGAACCTTGGTAATACCCTTGAGACGATGAGGGCTGCGGCGAGGCTGTTTCAGGATTCTTTTGGGGGAGCCGCAGTCCGGCTCAGCTCGATCTTTAGAACCCCTGCGGTCGGAGGCCCTGGAGGCCAAGGTGATTTCCTCAATGCCATGGCTCGGGTCGATCACGGGTTATCGGTTTGGGAAGTTTGGGAGCGGATCAAAAGAATGGAGACCGAGCTTGGGCGTCAGCGATTGCGTCGGTGGGAGTCGCGAAGGATCGATATTGATCTAATCCTGCATGATCAGGATTTGGTTTGGACTCCCCATCTGAAGGTACCCCATCCTAGGATGAGCATGAGGACGTTTGTGATTCGTCCGGCTTGCGAGATTGCAGCAGATTTAGTAGACCCAGTTACGGGATTGACCATTCGCCAGCTAGCGAGTCGGCTCGATTCATTGCAGTCACCACGAATCGCGATTGCCTGTAGTACCGAATCGCTTCGGCAGCAGATCCAATCGAAGTTAGAATCGAGTCCATCGGTCCCATTGGACGGGGTTTCGATCCATGGTTGCGTCGATCCTGCGAAATGGTGGAGTGTGTGGCCCGAGGCCGATCTGCACATGGCTTGCGTCGAGGTTCCCGATCCCGAGAATATTCAATGGGAAGATTACTGTCTGCCGTGGGCTGTGTCGATGGGGTTCACCAAGTCGGCGTCGGTCAATCAGGCTGTATCGGGAGGTACTCCGACAGGGGGGGGCGGAGCCCGATATCTGTTGCCTGGAACCGACATCGAGTGGGTCTGTCATGAGATCCAGGCAGCTAGGTTGGCATTGCGATGCCCGGTTCAAGCGACAGGAGCATCTTGGGTCACATAAGCCAAGGCAAGAAAATAAAGAGAAGATGAATAAGCAAGACAACGTCGATGATTTACCGGGAGTGGATCTGTTTCGTTTGGATGGTCAACTGGCGGTGATCACTGGTGGTAGTCGAGGGCTTGGGTGGGCCATGGCATGCGGGCTTGCGAGTGCCGGTGCCAACGTGCTCTTGGTCAGTCGCAACCAAGAGCAGCTAAGCGATCGTGCAGAGCATCTCTCGAAGCTCTATGGCACGAAGGCTTGGGGATACGCAGCCGATGTTGGGTCGGAAGAATCGGTCGAGGGGCTCAAGGAGTACTGTTTGGCGACGGCCGGTTCTCCGTCGATCTTGATCAATAATGCAGGGATTAACATTCGAGGTGCGATCGATCAGCTGAGTATCGAGCAGTTCAAGCAAGTGCTCACAACGAACGTCGAAGCACCTTGGTTGGTTACCCGTGCGTTTGTCGACCAGATGAAGCAGAATCGCTATGGACGGATCGTTCATGTCGCCAGCACGCTTGGTTTGGTTGGACTGGCCAATCGAACACCCTATACGGCTAGCAAGGGAGCGGTTGTGCAATTGACGCGTGCGATGGCTTTGGAGTTTGCACCTTGGGGGATCACGTGCAATGCGATCTGTCCAGGGCCGTTTCTGACCGAGATGAACATAGCGGTGGCGGACGACCCCGACATTAAAACCAACATTGTTGGGGCCACTGCCATGGGGCGTTGGGGGGAGTTAAAGGAGATCCAAGGTGCGGCGATCTATCTGGCAAGCCCGGCCAGCAGTTTTACCACTGGGAGCATGATGGTCGTCGACGGCGGTTGGACCGCAAAGTAAGGGCGATCCCCAGGGGAATTCGTGATTGCTTTCCGCCCACCCTTGGAACATAATGTCCGCTCTTCGAATACAATGCGGACGAGGTGGTCGATCTGTCCTTGCACTGCAGCCATTCGCGACCTAAAGTCTCACTAACCAAAAAACCAGCAATGGACGTTTTTCTTCCCCTGAGGGACTCTTGGCTGCTTTGACCGACTTTACAAAACGCTACGCCCTACCCCCATCTGATGCTGCGAATCCTTGGTGCAGGCTCACGGGCCAGGGGCTTGCGCTAGTTGCCAAGCTTGTGAGTGGTTTTTCGGTCCGATGGATAGGCGCCGAACCGGATACTTGCCAACGAGTCTACTTTGCCAACCACACCAGCCACCTCGACGCGGTGGTGCTTTGGGCCGCCCTCCCAGGGAGTCTAAGACAGTTGACCCGCCCGGTAGCAGCCCAAGACTACTGGGGACAGACCCCGATGCGGCGTTTTCTGGCCAATTCGTTCAACGCAATTTTGATCGATCGAAAGCAGATCAAAGTC
>CAILTZ010000881.1 GCA_903837255.1 uncultured Pirellula sp.
CCCCGTGTGCCATGCTTGGATACCTCAAGAGTCGGCGGATTCCAAAATCCTGGAATCCAAACTTGCGATCGGGACCAGCGAGTCTCGATTGATGATGATCGAACCGACCAGCGAGCAGCGTCTCGATGGAACATTCCGCGAACCGCCCGTTGCGTTCGTCCCAGGATTGACCTCCGAAGGCCTGGTCGCCGAATGGGATGTCTTGTATTCCGACGGAACTCTTCACAAGATCTCTAACCTGACCCGGGCCGGGGACGTTTTGGCTCCAGGAGCAACCCTCGAAGCACGGCTTGATCGGCTCGGTGTTCGAGCCGTCTCAGGAAACTGGCTATGGGGTAACCACGGCTCAGCCGCAGGCCGATGTGTCGAGCTGTTTTTGGGGAAACTACCAAGCGGGGAAACCGGTACCATTGCCGCTAATCATTTGCACCAACCGCTCGTCGATCGAGCTCTTACGGTGCGGCCCGAGCAAGCCCGGTTGCTGGGAGCCACCCGACTCAAAGATGGCAGCCTGATGGGTGTGGCCAGCGGCCCGAATCGGATTTTGCACCTATTCTCCGCCGATCTGAGGCTCATGGACCAAGCCTCATTTAGCTCCCGAATCCTCGGTGCAAGTGTGATTGGCTCTCAGGCAGATCTGAAGCTTGTGGTGGCTCTGGAGCGCGAGGTCTCTTGTTGGACCATTGACGTTCCGGATACCGTGCCGGTAAATTCACGCCGGTAAAGTAGCCGAAATCTTCGAATCAATCACTAGGCAACCTCGATGAAACCTTGGGCCATCTACCACGAACACCAGCATTGGTTTCGTCCCCTTTTTGCAGAACTAGACCGTCGTGGAATCCCGACCCTGGCGCTCGATCCACGAGCCCATTGGTACGATCCGAGCCAGCATGAGTCCCCGTATGGCTTGGTCTTCAATCGCATGAGCCCGTCGGCTTACCTGCGAGGAGGCCTGCAAGGCACCTTCTACACCCTGCAATGGCTCGACCATTTGGAACGCCTCGGTGTACCGGTGGTCAACGGACTCACGGCATTTACCATCGAGACGAGCAAAGCTCGCCAACTGACCCTTCTTGAGAGCCTGGGGCTAGGCTACCCTCGATCGCGGGTGCTCAATCACCCGAGCCAGATTGCTCAGGCCATCGAGGGTTTAAGATTCCCGATCGTTCTTAAAGCCAACATCGGCGGTTCAGGGGCAGGGATTGTTAGGTTTGATACCGAGCAAGCCATCTACGAGACAGCCCGAGCCAACGGACTGGATTTTGGGATCGATCATACGGCCTTAGTCCAGGAGTACATACCGGCCCGCGGAGGGCACATCGTGCGCGTGGAACTGCTGGGTGGCAAGTTCCTTTATGCCATCGAGGTATTTACCAGTGGCGAGTCGTTCAATCTCTGCCCTGCGGACATTTGCCAACGCTCCGACGGGGTCGAATTGGTCCGGTCGGCGTGTCCGATCGACGCACCTAAATCGGGCTTGAGGGTCCAGGCTTGCAGGCCTTCTGCGGAGATCACCACCGCTTGCGAAGCGATCATGAAGCATGCGCAGATCGATGTCGGCGGGATCGAACTGATGATCGATGATCGCGATGGCAGCGTCGTATATTACGATATCAACGCGCTTTCAAACTTCGTCGCCGATCCGGTCAACGTCGTCGGATTCGATCCTTTTTCGCGTTTGGCGGATTATCTCGTCGAGCGATCCCAACACAGCGGCGTTCCGTCGAGGAGAGCATGATGCGGTTTGGATATTGGTTACCGGTCTTTGGCGGCTGGCTTAGGAATGTTCCCGACGAAGGGATGCAAGCCTCCTGGGACTACGTCAAGCGATTGGCGCAGCGAAGCGAGCAGCTCGGCTACGACATGAGCCTGATCGCCGAGTTGAATCTCAACGACATCAAGGGCATCCAAGCACCATCGCTAGACGCTTGGTCCACCGCGGCGGCTCTGATGGCAGTCACCGAGCGCATCGAATGGATGGTGGCTGTCCGCCCTACCTTTCACTCCCCTGCCCTGCTGGCCAAACAAGCTGCAAACATCGACCATATCGGTGGACAGGGACGACTGAGCATCAACGTCGTTTCGAGTTGGTGGCAGGACGAAGCAGAAAAATACGGCGTCGAGTTCGAAAAGCACGATCGACGCTACGAGCGAACCAGCGAATGGCTCGATATCGTCGATGCGCTCTGGAGCAAAGACGGTGTCGACTACCAAGGCGACTTTTATCGCGTCAAAGAGTCGATGCTGCAACCCAAACCGCTGACAAAACCAAGGCCCACCATTTACGCTGGGGGAGAGTCCGAGGCGGCCAAGGATTTAATCGCCGCCAAGTGCGATGCCTACCTCATGCACGGCGATCCACCCCGGCGGGTCTCGGCCAAGATCCAGGACATGCGAGCCCGCCGAGAGAAACTCGGACTCCCTCCGATGACCTTCGGCCTGGCTGCCTATGCAATCACCCGCCCTACAGAGCAGCAAGCCGCCAGTGAGCTTCAGCGGATTACCGATGTGAAACAATCGGCTCTGGGTTATCAAAACTACCAACAGTGGCTTGCCGGAACCCAATTGGACCGCCAGGTCAGCCTCGAGGATTACTCGGTCAGCAACCGGGGATTGCAGGCCGGATTGATCGGTTCTCATGAGCAGGTCCAAGATCGAATCGGCGAGTTTCAGGACATCGGCGTGGATCTGCTACTGCTCCAATGCAGCCCTCAAATGGAGGAAATGGAACGATTCTCCGAATGCGTGATAAGACACTTTGGACAAAGTTCAACCGCAGGTTAGAATACACCACCCTCCTGCTATCGAGTCCTGCCCGAGACGCTCTGCCAACCTCCCTCGTCCTTTGGTTCCCCACCGAAAATGTCCTCGATCCCCTGGTCGATCTCCGAAGATTCCTTGGACGTAAATTTTTCCGTCCCGCAGCTTCTGAGGCTCCGATTCACGCGTGACTGTTTTGGAAGCGATTGGGAGAGTCTCATGCCACTGTTCCATAGCGACAGCGGGCGAGCCCGATTGCAGTGGTGGATCGATGAATCGGTCGCCAACGCTCAGCCAATGCTTGTGCCGAGCATCCAACGCCGACTGCAAGAACATGCCTCTGCCTTGGAATTGGTCTCCGATCTGCACATCGTCCCCGGAGGAGAACAGGTCAAAAACGATACGAAGTACGTCGACCAAATCTTCTCGACGATCGAACGCGATGGACTCGACCGCCGCTCGTACATCCTGGCCGTCGGTGGAGGTGCTCTACTGGATGCTGTCGGATATGCCGCCAGCATCGCCCATCGCGGGATACGTTTGGTAAGATTCCCAACCACCACGTTGGCCCAAGCCGACTCGGGGGTAGGGGTTAAGAACGCGATCAACGCTTTTGGTAAAAAGAACTGGAAAGGCACCTTTGGAGTTCCATGGGGAGTGGTCAACGATCAAGGATTGCTGTCGAAACTTTCCGACCGAGATTTTCGTGCAGGCTTTTCTGAATCGGTCAAAGTCTCTCTGCTGAAAAGCCCCTCGGCGTTTCGATTCTTGTGCCAGCATGCCAAGGATATCGCGCAGAGAGATTGGACCGCCGTGATGCCAGCGATTCGATCCAGTGTCCTGATGCACTTGCACCACATCACCCATGGCGGGGATCCCTTCGAGATGCAGGAAGCTAGGCCGCTGGATTTCGGCCACTGGTCTGCCCACAAGCTCGAACAGATTACCGGATATCAACTCCGTCATGGCGAAGCCGTATCCATAGGAGTGGCCCTCGATACACTCTACTCGCACCTGATGTTCGGCCTGGATCGCCAAGACGCCTTGAATGCCGTCCAAGCCCTCTTGGATCTTCACCTACCCATCTACGATCCAGCCCTAGCCGCTAACACGGTTTTTGAGGGGCTCGAAGAGTTTCGACAGCACCTCGGGGGGCGCCTGACATTGACGATGCTCAAAGGCCTCGGGAATGTCCATGTGGTTCATGATGTCGATCAGACTGTTATGGAGGAGTCGATCCGCTGGCTCTCGAGAATCAACGCAAGCCAGACTGCCCTGGTGTCTTGAAATCCAACCTAGCAGTCAGTAGTAGTCCTGGGTTGGCCCCCTGGATCGCAACGCGTCAACAAAAACGCCCAACAATTTAAAGTTCAAAAAAAGATGCCAATGCCCCTGCTTGTCGGTTCGGGTATACTAACACGCGTAAAAATGCTCCGGCACTCTCAGGCATACTCCCTTTCCAAGAGGTTATCATGCAATCGAACCCGTCGTGTTGCTCCCTGGGGAAACTCCCCTGGATTCTCCCGCTGATCGCTCTGGCTCTCCTCGTAGCTCTGCTGGCAAAATCGACAGGCAATGCCCTAGCTGTCGATCCTCCCAAAACCACCAAAGAGGATTCCAAACAACAGGCTAAAGAGGACAATGGCAAAGAAACCGCCAAAGTGGCCGTGGGACGCGGCGGTCAGACCAACCCCAAATCGACTGCAGGCAAAGGTAAAAAAATGAGTGAACCCGAATACAACAAACTCACCCCAGAAGAACGCTGGGTTCTACTCAACAAGGGAACCGAGTACGCCTTCACCGGCAAGTACACCGACCACTTCGTCGAGGGGACCTACATTTGCAAGCGATGCAATGCTCCGTTGTACACGTCCGACGATAAGTTCCATAGCGGATGCGGTTGGCCAGCCTTCGACGATGAAATCAAAGGCTCGATCCGTCGAGAAACCGATGCCGATGGCTCCCGCATCGAAATCACTTGCAAAAACTGCGGTGGTCACCTCGGCCACGTATTCAATGGCGAGAAAATGACCAAAAAGGACTCTCGCCATTGCGTCAACAGCATCTCGATCAAGTTTGTTCCAAAGGGCAAAGAGTTGCCACCGGTGATCACTGCCAAAAAAGCCGAAGAGCCTACAGCCAAGGGTTCAGAGGAAACACCCAAGGCAGATCCGCTGAAGAAACCCTAGCCGATCACTCTAGGCTCTTTGCAATCTCTCCACCCTGACGCGTGCAGAGCGCTTGGTAGATATCCAAATCGATGTTATCGGAGATCAAGCGGGTCGAGCCATCTCCGAGCACGATATGAATACCGGGCCCATGCTGGCTGGAAAAATCCTCGAAATGACCGACCTTGCTGTTGGGTGTGTGGTCGGCGACACCCAAGAACCTAGCTCCTGGCTCGGCAGCCTGGGCTATCCAACCGTGCCAAACAGAACCGCCCAATCGGCTGGATCGCTCGCCGACAATCATCGTATTGCTCAGTCCGTCTAGAATGTCCTTCAATCGGGTTGGTGAATTGCCGTAAAAAGTCCCATTGGCGTTGTAGGGGACTTCGGCGATTTCCATGGTTCCGAAGGCACCTGGATAATTGAACTTGGCGATACGAAACAACTTGGGCCCTTCGTCGACGTTATGACCCTCGTGTTCTTCCTCCTCTGGCTCTCCGGTATCCATTCCGATTTCAAAGGTGTTTCCACCGATGTCCGACGGGCAGATAAAGGTCGGCACGACCTGCATCAAGCTGGCTTGATTGACCGGTGCGTCGATAGGGGACTTCAGATCGATTCCGTTGTAAATGGAGTTGGACTCGATGTGTGGCAGAATCGCATGAGCCCAGCTCCATCCTGGAAGCTTCGATTGGCGGAAATCCACCCAACCGCTTGGTAATCTGCGATGTGCGCCTTCGTAGTTCATCAGCGCTAGGCCAATTTGACGCTGATTGCTCATGCACTGGGCTCGACGGGCTGCCTCTCTGGCGGCTTGGACCGCCGGGAGCAGCAACCCGACCAAGATGCCGATGATTGCTAGAACCACAAGCAGTTCCACCAAGGTGAAACCGGATCGTTTGGAAATCTGTTTGCTTTTGATCATTTTCGTCGCGCCCGTTGAGCTAGCCCGCACTATTGGAAAAAAAGAGTTTCGACCCAAGCCATGTCGTTTGCGTAACTTCCAAGGATTTTATCTTCTTACGCAATCAGGTCAATTTGGTTTTGCAAAAAGATTGCAAAAGAGACGTTTAAGCAAAAGCCCCGCGACCCCATAGAGGTCGCGGGGCTTGAAATTGAAGGTAAAGGAGCTAGCAAAAGCCTATTCGGGCTCGTCGATCTTTTCCCGTTCGGCAGCATTTCGGAGTTTGGCCAAGGCCCGAAGCTCCAGTTGGCGGATCCGTTCTTTGGTCACTCCGAGTTCCTCGCCGACCTCCTTGAGCGTTCGGGGCTCGGCACCTTGTCCAAGTCCGAAGCGCATCATAATGATCTGCTGTTCTCGTTCGTCGAGAGTGTGCAGGATCTTGCCGATTTGGTCCGTACGTGATTGATGATCGATCTCGACGGCCAAGTGGTCAGCTCGGGCGTCTTGGCGGCTCTGGAAGATCTCCTCGGAACTGGTTCGAAATCGCTCCCGATGCTTGAATTCATCCGGGATCGAACGTGCAAAGTTCTTCCGAATGGCCCAGTGGGCATAGGTGCTGAATTTGAAGCCTCGGTTGTAATCGAACTTGTCCACGGCTCGCATGAGTGAGACGTTGCCGTCGCTGATCAGGCCGAAGAGGTCTCCGGAAGCCCCAACGTGTCGCTTGGCAATCGAGACGACGAGTCGCAAGTTGGATTGTACGATCTTGTTCTTGACTCCCAGAGCATCCTCGTAGAGCTTTTCGATCTGGTCCATCAGGGCGATCGAAGGAGCTTTCGGGTCGAGCTTGTCGAGCAGCTTGGTCGCCTTGTACTTCAAGAAATTCATCTTTCGGAACAAGTGGACCTCTTGCTGTGGTTCGAGCAAGGGGACTTCGTAAAGGGAAGCCAAGTAGGCAGGAAGACCGGCTGGTGCCCGCATCTTTCGCCCTGGTGAGACTGCGTTGGGAGTCTCGGCCAAGATTTCCTGAACGTTGGCATCGTTTTCGAACTCTGGGCTTGGGACATAGTCCAATGCCAGTTCCTTGATTCTCAAAGCTCGCTGCTCTCCGAGGATACGGATGATGCTACTGCGAGTCCGCTTGTAGCGTTTGGCCAACAGGATCGTCGAAACGCCGCGCAGGTGCTGTTGGTAAAGCGCACGTTTGTCCTCTTCCGAAAGCGTTTCGCGTTGTTCTGGGAATACAGCCATGGCTGGGTACTTCCTGTCAAAATTCTTGATCGTGTAGCGAATCGTTTCAACGCTGCGTTGGACTTCGCGGGAAACCTGACGGATCACCTCGGTGAGGTTGTCTCCTTGGGCTGCCAATCTCCGAGCTCGATCGATGATCTCGTCACGCTCTAGATCCGACATTTGGCTGAAGCGTTCGCCACGCTCGATGCGGAGTTTGTTTTGGATCACAAATCGCTCAACGCTCGAGTGAAGAAAACCAACCCGCTTGCGCCCCTCAGAGATGAACCGACGGGAAACCAAACCTTGATCCCTCCAACGGGAAATCGTTTTTGTCGAGACCTTGAAACGCTTGCTCAAGTCCTCGACGGTGTGGACCGGTTCGGAAGCTTCTTCAAGTCGCAAATTCATCGAGTCGGTGATGTCTTCGACGAAAAGCCGAAGATCATGCACAGCATCCTCTCCCTTGATCAAACGCATCGAATGCGCATCGGGACGGACTTCCGTGACTCGATAGAACAGGAAATCGAAAGGGTAATCCTTGGTCGGATCCAATTCGGCTAAGAGCTTCTCGGCTCGGTCAGCTTGCTCACAGCGCTTGTTGCGCGGAGCAAAACGCACCTGTTGATCTCGCAGTTCCCTAATCAATGCAATCTTGTAATCGCTATTCATTCTCTTCTCGCCTCCTGCCATGCGAACAGCACAGAGATCAGTATTAGAACCGAATCTGCGTTGCTGGCTTAACCGGACAAGCTCCATGCGTTGGAACCAAACGATCTCCCTCTATTCGTTCGACGCCATGGGAACCGATTTGGTTCGCCAATTCGACCGCTTGGGAGATGAAAAGAACTAGATGCAAGTGCTGGGCCAAAAAAACAAAGTTTCCCAGGAAGACTCTTTTTTAAGGGAAAACACCGGGGATTGGCGGATCGCTGGTGTTTTCTCGTGGATGATTTGTAAAAACTTCCGCCCTAGAAGACGTTTTTTTCCTTCCAAACCTTGATTTTACAAGGCTGATGAAATCCAAGGTGCCAAACTTTCTCACCAAGTGTCTCGAATCGAGACAAAATCTAGCCAATTGATTTTTTGGCCCAGCACATAACCCGCACGTTCGGTCGATTCCTCGGGCGCCTTTCACCCCTGGCGCGGAGTCGTCTAATCTAGATGTTTTTCGGAAATCAGGGTAAAACCCAAAACCAAACAATATGCTATCGGTCTCTTATCCACCTGAAGGGTCCAACGGCCCCAGTTCCAAAGGCGCCAGTTCCAAAGGCCCCAATTCCAAAGGAAACACTCTCAAGCGATGAACGTAGCCTCCAGCGTAGGGATCATCGATTACCAGATGGGGAATCTTCGAAGTGTCTGCCGAGGGATCGAGCGGGCTGGGGGTATCCCTTTGGTCGGCCAGTCTTTCCACGACTTGCACTCAGCAAGCCACCTGATTCTTCCAGGAGTCGGTGCCTTTCGCGATGCGATCAGCGAGTTGCGGCGCCGCGACTGGGTGGCATTCATCCACGACTGGATTGCTGCGGATAAACCGTTTCTGGGAATTTGCTTGGGATTGCAACTCCTTTTCGATGTCAGCTACGAAGGGGGTGAGCACCAGGGGTTGGGGATCGTCAAGGGCCAAGTCGCGAAGTTCAACTTCGATGATCCAACACTGAAAGTTCCGCACATGGGCTGGAACCAAGTGGTCTCACGGAACCGCACTGTCGATGCGATGCTCACTGGGCTCGGTCCGAGTCCTTACTTCTATTTCGTCCACAGTTTTCACGCCCTGCCCCAGGCCTCCGAAGACGTTTGGCTGGAGTGCAACTACGGTTATAACTTCTGCGCAGGGGTGCGGCGTGGGAACATGCTGGCTACTCAATTCCACCCCGAAAAAAGCCAGTCCAATGGGATCGGTTTGCTGCGAAACTTTCTGGCTTTTCCCAGCGGTCGACTCGATGCGAGCGCCGCCCCGACATGTGATGTGCAAGGATCCCTCCAAACATGAAAGAACTACCCATGCATCGCCGTCAATTCACTGGAATGCTTTCAACGGCGATAGGGATTTCGGCCGCAAGCGATCCGTCGCTTTTATTGGCCTCGCCTGCCGAGCCCGAAGGTGGTGCACGGACGAGTCTGCCGATCGGTATCTCGACATACTCGCTGTGGCGTTTTAAGAACGACGAGTTCAAGGATGTAGGCAAGTGCATCGAGATTGCAGGCGAGTACGGATTTGATGGGGTCG
>CAILTZ010000882.1 GCA_903837255.1 uncultured Pirellula sp.
AAGGGGGGCCAAACGATTATAGGGAGTTCATGATTTGCGAATATTCGTAGTCATAGGCGGTTTAGGCTCTTTCTTACTTACCTTCGATGCAGCGATGCCAACGTCTGGGTCGTGGTTCGATCTCCAATCATGAAGTCTTTCCAATCCCCAAACTTGTCACACGTCCCCTCCAAATCGTACTCTTTTGATACCAAGTCCCCTATGTATGCCTGAATGGCTTGCTGACCACTGGGCTTGGTATGGTGCGTGGCTACCTCCGAGGCGAAATTAAGTAACTCGTACACCCTGCACTTGGCTGGCACCGTCCGCTGCCGCTTCTGACTGAGCGCGTCAGGATTGGCTAACCCATAGATCTCGGAGAAATCTCCCACCGTACGTCGGTAGGATTGCAATATATCGGTTCTACCTCCGAGCATCGAAGCTCCATCCGAACCGGTCCTGGAAATCAAATCGGACTGATGATGGGCTTTGACAAGCACCCTGTAAAAACTCTGGGCCTCATTGACCGATGTCCAACTGCTACATGCCGATTCGAAGCGTTGACGCAACGCCGCAAACCCTTCGTCGTTGTTGAACCCACCCAACGCTCGCTCGATGGCAAATTCACCCCGGTCTTTCCCTTTCCCTAAACTCACCTCGCTTCGAAACGTCGGCGAATATCCAATCGCTCCATTGCTGCACAGGAGTCTCATCAGGGATAGGTAAATCGAGGGTCTTCCAAAGCCATCGATCGGGGTCTCCAAACAGTACCGATTCTCAAACGTGTCGCCAGCAATCTTGAAGTCGCTCTTGTGCTTGAGCGCATGCCGACTGACGATCAACCCTTCGTTGTAAGTGATCTGTTCGGTGCCGTACTCGTCGAGCAAACCCATGAGTCTTTCGTACGAGACGATCGACGCGTCGGGATTGCTGGCACCGAGCAATTTCTCGCCCCCACCCGCTTTGTGCTCGATGCACCATCGAATCGTATCGTTGCTGGCACGGCTCGAAATCCGCTCGAAGACCTCCATCGGGGAAAACCACTTGAAAAAATTCTCGGTGAAACCAAACCGCTTATGAAGCGATTGCCAAAATCGCTTGCTGGCCTGCACCGGCCTACCATCCAATACCACTCGGCTCGGATGCTTGTCCCGCTTGGTCGCGTCCGTGATGACCTGAATGTCCTTGATCTTGCATACTCCGTACTGAAACGACGCTGTCGCGCTCATAAGCTCATTCCCTTTCCTACGCATTGAGAAAACAAACAGTGAAATAACAATCTGAAAACGGTTTCTGATGGATCAATTGCAACGGCTCGGTGGTCTATCCTTGCGAATTTTCCACTCTAGTGAACGCCACGGGGGCCCGCCGACGCTTGGGCTTGGATTTGCTTAGGAACTCCGGCAAGTTGACTTGGATGTTCGCCATCGCTTGGACCGCTTTTTGGCTGATCGCAACGAGCTGCTCGTTGGCCTGCAGAGACCTCCACTGACCATCGATCCAAGTCAACTGGGCCGCAGCCGTCGCTGTGCGCGTCACAGGCCAACGGGTGTTACGGCATTGCACGACTTGTTTGTAGCGGATCTGTTGCTGTTTCCTAAAGACACGTCCGGCCATCTGGATCGTCGAGGAGCAACCGCTGGGGCGGACGAAGACCGTCTGCAAGCTCGGTTCATCCAAGCCTTCGACGAGAACTTGGGCATTGACGAGCACCTCGAGCGCACCGCTCGCGAAGGCTTCGAGCTGCCCGTCGCGATCGCTCTGGCCGGTGACGACCTCGACCCGAACACCGGCTTGCTGTAGAAGCTTGCAGGCGACCTGGCAAGCTTCGATCGTGTGAAAGTACATGATGCTTTTGCCCCACCGCTGTGGGTCCCTTAAATAAGCTTCCGCAACGCTCTGGGGGCGGAAATTATCCAAGGTGTAGTGATGAAACTCGGAGAGATATCCGTCTTGGATCAGTTGATGGATCCCCGCATCGCGGATGACTTTGTCGAAGCAGAGTTTAAGTTTGTCGGCCCGAAAGGGTGTTGCAGAAAGGCCTAGGATGAACTTGGGTTTGATCAGCCCGTGGATGGACATCATCGAATTGCAACAATCATGCTGGGCCTCGTCGACCACCAGCAGATCCAAATCCTTGGGTGGATCTCGGTCGAACATGGAGATTGGTACAAGATCGACCCCGAGTTGTCTTCGCTGGTTCTCTCGTTGAACTTGGGCCAGCAGATTGCGTCGCATGGCGACCCATCCGATCCGCATCCCGAAGGAGTCTTGGAATCCCCTCGCGGCCAGGAGCCCCATGATGGTTTTGCCGCTCCCTGTGGGGCTATGGATCAGGACTGAACCAGCACCCTGGGCGTATTCGTGCCACGTCTTGAGGACGATTCGGCGTTGGTATTCGCGGGTTTCTACGTCGACCGAACTTAAAAGATCTGCCAGCAAAGACTCGCGTTGGTTTTCGACGATCACGACACAAACCTCCGTGGTTGGGTTTGGCTCCAAGAGCCTGGAAAATCGTCGGGCAAGGCCCGGACGTTGTGCATTACGTCCTTTAGTGGTAGCTCTTGGGTGTGACACGTCTGGTCACAACAGAGTTCGCCGAGGAAAGATTTTTGAAAAATTAGCGCAAGACGATCCGGAAGCGTGGGGCGGGGTCTGTCCCCGCGTACTCCGAAATACCAGACCGCTGATGGACGCTGATAACCGCTGATAAACAGCCGTTTTTGAACCGCGGAGGGCTCAGCGATTGGTGAGTGGCGAGTGGCGAGTGGCGAGTGGCGAGCGGCGAGCGGTGATTGGTGATTGGTGATTGGTGATTGGTGAT
>CAILTZ010000883.1 GCA_903837255.1 uncultured Pirellula sp.
ATGTTGCAAAATTTGTTGAGTCTCCCTCAGTCGACCGACGAGGTGCTGCACCCCAGATCGAGGACCGAACTTGAGACGTTAGTGACCGAACTGCAAGCACAATTGCGAAAGCGGATGACATAGGTTCCATAGGAATCTAGTCCACTGTTTTGGCCCATTGTAAGTAGCGTAAAGGTTATTTAGGTTTAGCTTAGTAAATGAACGAACAAGCATGTGTTGGGCGTGCTTGTGTGCTCTGCCCCCAAACCCCGGGATTTATCGCATTGTGGCCAAAGGCAGCGTTGCCTTGCACGCGATTTTTTTGGAGCCTGCGCGGTCTTACTCAGGCGGCGATCCATCCAAAAACAGCCGAGGCTAACCACGGAGACGCGGAGACGCGGAGAAAAACAGACTAGGCAGTAGGTAAATCATCAACAGTTGTTCGCTCAGGATAACTGCTCGAAGTAGTTTTGAGTTGCTTGCTTGGCTATCTCCCTTTGCGCCTTTGCGGTGAGACTCAGGAATCCCGGGCAGCAACCAGGGTTCTCTATCAGCGAATATTAGCGTCTATTAGCGGATTGAAGAAGCAGCGCAAGAGCCTAAAGGTTGCTTAGCAGCTTCTGGCAGTCTTGGTGGGTGTGGGCCGCATTGAGGCTCACGCGGAGCAAGCAGCCTTGGGGCGGCACGGTCGGTGGCCGTATTGCAGGAACATAGATGCCGGCTTTGATCAACTTGTTCGAAAGTTCCGTTGCCTCATGGGGGTCGCGAACATAGATAGGGACGATCGGGGTTGGGTCGCAGTTGGTTCTGTAGCCTCGCAGGGCCAGTTCATTGCGCAGGTGTACACCGAGCTCTATCAACGCTTGACGCTGTGGGTCCATTTTTTGGAGAATCTCGATCGAGCAGGTTGCGGCTGCCAAAACCGCTGCAGGCAGGGCGGTCGAGAAGATCAGGGACCGGGCTCGATGCAGCAGGGTCTGGCAAAGCAAGTGGCTTGCTGCCACATAGCCTCCGACGCCTCCGACCGCCTTGCTTAAGGTTCCGGTTTTGATCCAAAGCGATCGGTCCGCTTGAGTATGATCGAGTAGGCCGCGGCCATTGCGACCGATCACGCCTGTCGCGTGAGCCTCGTCGGCAATACCGATCGCATCGTATTTGCGGCACAGCGACTCGATCCCTGCGATTGGGGCGATATCTCCATCCATGCTGAAGATGGTATCGGTCACGACGAAAGCCATCCGAAAGTTGCTGCGGTTTGCCGCAAGCAGGTGCTCAAGAGCGTCAAGGTCGCGATGGTGATAGATTTTGACGGTGGCTTTGGAGAGCCGGCAGCCATCGATTAGGCAGGCATGGTTTAGGGCGTCGGACAAGACCAGGTCTTGTGGGGAAACCAGGGCTCTGAGGGTCCCCAAGTTGGCTGCGTAGCCGCTGGGGAAGACGACCGCCGAGTCGCTCTGGTGCCATTGGGCAAGGGTGTCTACTAAGCGAAGATACTGTTCTGAGGCGCCTAGAATCAGGGGGCTGGCACCCGAGCCAACGCCGATTTGTCCGGCGATTTTTTGAAATTCTTCGCGAACTTGGGGGTGCCAAGCCAACGCGAGGTAGTCGTTTGAGGCAAAATGCAGCAGTTCCTTTCCATCCCGCAAGATCCGCGTAGGACCCAAGGGTCGGTTAGCGACCAGGCTCCTGGATAGTCCATTGGTTTGCCGATCCTGTAAATCCTGTGCAAGGGAGTTCCACAGTTCGCTGGGGGTCATCATTGCTCTCAAAACCTTAAGGAAGCGGAATTGATTCGTAGTCCTGCGATAGCGATAATGTCGAATGCGTAAACAAGTTGTATTGAGTTTCGGTCCGTGGGGAAGTCCTTGGCAATGGAAGGCAACATCCCGGACCCAAAACTGGTTTTAGTTATCGTAACTGAGTATTTATGGAACACCGAGTTCTGATTACTGACGACGATGAAGCTTTTCGCATGACGCTCGATGAGATCCTCAAGCGGCGTGGATATAGCACGTGTCAAGCTTGCGATGGTCTCGAAGCGATCGAGGCGATCGAGTGTGGCAATATCCATTTGGCTTTATTTGACATTCACATGCCAAGGCTCGATGGGCTTGGGGCCCTTGAACGGGTCCGCCGAGCCTTGCCGCAACTGCCATGCATCTTGATGTCGGCCAAATTAGACGACAGGATTCTCGCGCGTGCGGAGCAACTTCAGGCCCAGGCTGTCTTGCCTAAGCCTTTTTCGATTTCCGATTTGGTGCAATCGATTAAGCGCGCCTTGCTTCGCTGAGAAAGCCCAGGATCGCGCCGGCGACCAGGCCACCTAGGTGCGCAAAGTTAGCCATGTGAAGGTTTCCGACCTTGCCGAACATCTCACCTGCAAACCCCAGTACCAGCAGGATTCCCACCATAAAATAGGCTTGGGCAGATAGCGAAAAGCCGAGATCCGGCCGCATCTTGGTTTTGACCGCGACATAACCGAATAGGCCCATGATGACTCCTGAGATACCGACAAAGTTCGGGCTCCCTGAAAGACCTTTGAATCCAAAGAGGTTCTCCCCCAAAAGGCCTTGAGGCAGATGAGAACCTGCGGCCAGTAGGACAAGCAGCAGCGCGTAGCGGCGCAGGCCGATCATCCGCTCGACGATCCGACCGAGCGAGGCAAGCCCGAGCATATTCATCAGCAAGTGAAGTGGATCTCCGTGGAGGAAGGCCGGAGTCAAAACACGCCAATACTCCCCGCGTTTGAGGGATGCCGCTGGATCCTTGCTCTTGGAGTAAAGGGCCATGTCGACAAACTTCAGTTGTTTGACGATCGAGAGGCCCAAACGATTTTCCGGGCTTGGTTGGGAGAAAGAGGTCAGCAGACCAAAGACGCAGCACAAGATAATTAGGGTCAAGGTCAGCGGTGGTAGTCTACCGCTGAACATCGACGAGCGGTTGTCATCCAATCGGGGAGATTGAATGTTGCGTTGCCGGAGACGGGCTTCTTCACGTTGGTCGCGAAGAATCTGATTAGCCTGTTTTAGGGCCGCAGCGTATTTCGGATCCTTGGGGTTTGCCAGAAAGTTATCAAGCTCCTCTTTGGCTTGGGCCATAAGGTCTTCGTTTTTGATCCAAACCTCCCAAGCCTCTGGACGCACAGACTCGAGTGCGCTGCCCATCGACGGTGGCGAGGTGGGCTCGACATGGGTGGAAATACCCAGCGTCAATAGGTAGGCGACAAAGGCCTCCGCATCGGACTTGCCCTCGATCGTAGTCAGGCTTCTCATAGAGGAATACTTAGGTTTTGGATCGGACTCGAAACAGATCTAGTTTACTAGAGAGAACTCTTTTTCAGTAGTGGCATTGGAATCGCTGGCAGAAGGAATCCCCAAGGGTTTTTGAGTCGCAAATCCAGCAGGGAGGCTCGCATGGGTGATTTGCAAAAATTGGTACCGATTTTTGTTTCATTGGGACGTTCAGATTGTTACACTCTAAAACTCGAACCGGTTGGAACATTCGAACAACTTCACCGAAGGGAAAACGCCTCACAAATCATGCGACTGCTACTTGCGATCCGCGCC
>CAILTZ010000884.1 GCA_903837255.1 uncultured Pirellula sp.
ATTCGCGAATGCTGCAGCAGCAAGTATCAGAACAGTCGAGACATTCAACCGAGCTTGATGTTCCGGGAGTTTTCCGGTCGTAGGGAATACGAGCAGCTCCAACTCGATTTTGATGCCTTGGCCGCATCGTGCGTCGAGCAATGTGTTTCGCAGGCCAATCATGGTCTTTCCGGCGAAGATCCGGCTAATTTCGTCTAGGAATACGGCTCGCTGCGGCATCGAAAAGTTTCCATCGGGACTTTGCCGAATCTGGCTCCGCGCCTACCCTATGCCAAACCGTTTGCATCCAGATAGCATGCATTCCCGACGAAGAGGTACCAGAAACGACCATGCCAGTGATGTCCAGAGCCGAGATTGAAGCAGTCATTCCGCATCGCAAGCCGATGTTGCTTGTCGACGAAGTTTTGGAGCAGACCGATACAACGATTCACTGCGTCAAGACATTCGGTGCCGACGAGTTTTTCCTACAGGGCCATTTCCCGGACTTTCCGTTGGTACCCGGTGTGATTCTTTGCGAGTGCTGTTTGCAAAGTGGGGCGATATTGTTAGCCCATGTAACACCCAACCAAGGCGTTGTACCTGTGGCAACACGGATCGACGGGGCCAAGTTCAAGCGGATGGTCAGGCCTGGAGAAAAGATCGACATCCACGTGGTCCTCAAGGAAGTCGTATCAAGTGCGTATTTTATGACCGGCAAAGTAACCATCGAGGGCCAACTTGCCGCTCGATTGGACTTTGCTTGTAGCGTTGCAAAACCTGAGTGATCCGTTGGTGACTCGATGAGCAAATCCGTGAGAGTCGTCCCGTTGGATGGCCAGCCAACAGCAACGATCGAAATGCCTGAACGATTTCGACTTGAGGTGGTCTATTTCATGACCCCAGGCGATGCGACCGGGGCGCCGGAACTAGGTCCAGGCGAGTACTGGATTGAGCCACAGAATGTAGAGCGATGGTTGGATGATGGTTGTTTTTCGGTGGTTTCACCTTTGGATGCCGAGTCGGTCGCCGAGATCGAACTGAGCGAAGAGCATGAACGGTGGTTGGAGTGGCTCAAGAAAAATCAGATCACACGAGTCCGAATCGTCAGGGACTGACCAGACAAGTCCCGAGCATGAGCCTAGTGGTGGCTCGGGCTCGCAACGGCACGATCGGCGTCGAAGACCGATTGCCCTGGAAACTGCGCAGCGATTTGATGCGTTTTAAACGCTTGACCATGGGCCATACACTCCTGATGGGTCGCAAAACCTATGAGTCGATTGGTCGGCTGCTGCCAGGTCGAACGACCATGATCCTCACCCGGCAAGACGACTATCGAGTCCAAGGTGCGACGATCGTCCATAGCGTCGAGCAAGCTTGCGCGCAACTTCCGATCGGCCAAACACTTTTTGTCGTCGGTGGGGCCGAGATTTATCGCTTATGCTGGCCCTTCGTCGACCAAATCCACCTGACCAGAGTTCTTGCAGATATCGTTGGCGATACGGTGTTGGAAGAGTTCCCGCTGGGTGTTTTTTCGCTGTTGGAAAGCGAGTTTGTTCCGAGCGATTTGCACAACGATTGGCCGTCGCGTTACGAGCATTACGAGCGTCGAGAAAGCCGGGCTTGAAACCTGACGGGTTTTCCACCGACTTCGGGAACATCGGTTGTTTATAATCGACTTTTCTTGGACCCCTTTTAGGCCGTTGTTTACGGCATCTTCACACGCTCATCGGGAAATCTTTACAGAACTTTATCGTTCCTGTTTGACTCGAATGCTAGCAATCCTAAAATCCCAACCCGCTCAGCAATCGAGCCCATTGCCCTCCGAATTTTTTTTGGGGGCCTAGGGTGCATGAGGAGCAACGATCGGGATGGTTCCCGATCGAGGAAGTTGTTGGACCAAAATCGCAGGGTTCGGAGATTGCGATGCTCGAAGCGCATGATGTTGCTGAGGCGAAAAACCGAGGGATACCGCAGTTTGCGGCCACTCTTCGGCAGAGGCTGGGCAAGGATCGCATGGAGTTGTGGTTTGGTCCGCA
Organism: uncultured Pirellula sp.; assembly: GCA_903837255.1. Classification (GTDB taxonomy): domain Bacteria; phylum Planctomycetota; class Planctomycetia; order Pirellulales; family Pirellulaceae; genus JBKCUI01. Next base: position 2,016 of record CAILTZ010000884.1, read on the forward strand.
GGTCGGATGGCAGGTCGCCCCCGAGCGGAAGCTTCAAATCCTGGTGAGTTCGACGTTTTTGTCCGAGTGCATTTTGAGAATGTTTCGGGAGGATCTGCGTAGCGTCGTTTCTGAGGTTTTTGGCGATGGGTGGGGTTTTGAGCTTCAGGTCACCCCCTTGGGCCCCCAAGAGGGTGGGACATTGGGCCACTCGCCCGAGAATTCTGTCGGGAATACGGCTCCAAACGATCGCAAGCCTGCTCGGATCGCTTACGATAAGGATCTTGTTGAAACTAGTCCCCTGCCCTCTTCGATCTGTGCTGCTGTGAACGCGATTCCCGTGACCAATCCGAAGGTTCCAGTGCCGATGCCGGATGACAATCCGGCGGTGGTTCCGGTGTCTGCAGGACCGCTAAGGTTGGTGCGTTCGGAGCGAACCGATTCAGACATACTCCAAGAGAGCGCTGCCGAGGGCAGCAACCAAGCGGACCGAGAGATCGATCGATTGGTTGCCATGCGACGCCAGCAGGAGCGTCGCTGGGATGAGTTCATCGTTGGCTCGCACAACCAGTTTGCTTGGACCGCTTGCCAAATGGTTCTAGAGCGGCCTGGCCAGATCAGCCCCCTGTTGATCCATGGACCGCATGG
>CAILTZ010000885.1 GCA_903837255.1 uncultured Pirellula sp.
GGACTGCCCCCGCGGTTTTTCCAAGGGACGGATTGATGATTGTCGAGTGATGATTGTTGATTGTTGAAGTGGAAGAAGTTGGGCGCGTGGTCTATTCGGTCCTTGTCTTCTACTTCATCAATCATCAATCACCAATCACCAATCACCAATCACCAATTGCAAAACAGCCACTTACCCGCCGTAGTACGGGCCCAGAGGCCCATACTACGGCCCATACTACGGCCCATACTACGGCCCATACTACGGCCCATACTACGGCCCATACTACGGCCCATACTACGGCCCATACTACGGCGCATACTACGGCGAGTGCTAGGTGGTGTCGGGAGGGTGCCCGGCAAGTTCCACTTGCCTTTGGCCACAATGCGATTAATCCCGGGGGTTTGGGGCCATAGCCCCCAAAGACGCCCAGCATCTTTGTGCTCGTTCATTTGATAAGCTAAACTTAACCAAAGTTTACGCTACTTACGCTGAGCCAAACCGATCGCAAAGAACTCGCTTATGAATCGCCACTCTCACCAGCATGCGCATGCCTTTGAAGCCTTCGGGGCTTTGAAACCCGAAGGACTTGTGGTCGCTAGCCGTCGGAATCTTCTCAAGGCGAGCTTTAGCGGCATCGCCGGCTTGTCTCTCCCGAGGCTCTTGCAAGCTCGCGAACCGATCGCTCAAGGTGGGGCCGCAGCCCCCAAGGGAAAGAGTGTCATCCTGCTATGGATGACCGGCGGACCGAGTCAGATCGATACTTGGGATCCCAAGCCCGATCGGCCCATCCAGAATCGAGGACCCTTTGGCGTCATCGGTACGGCCTTGCCCGGAGTGTTCATCTGCGAGCATTTGCCCAAGCAAGCCGCGATGCTCGATCGCTTCACTCTGATTCGATCGGTGGATGCCAAATTCTCCAACCACGAGCCGAACATGGTCTTGCAAACGGGCAATCTGGACGCTGAGCCGAGGACCAATCCAGAGGCACCGCGATTCCCGTCGATCGCATCGATTGTGGCCAAGCACCACGGATCGAATCGACCCGGACTGCCCCCCTACGTAGGATTTTATCGCTCTCGTAGCCACATCGCATCTGGCGGATATTTAGGTCAACAATACGACCCTTTTCCCGGCAATTTGGCGGCCAAGTTGCCCGTTTACGACCTGGTTGGAAACCATACTGGCAAACAGACCGACGGAGAAATGTTTCAGCTTGCCAAGGGGTTGAGTTTCGAGCGGATCCAAAATCGACGACGACTCTTGGCGGATCTGGATCAGATGCGTCGGGACATCGATCAGAGCGAAACGATGAGTGCGATGGACTCGCATCATCAGCAGGCTTACGAATTACTCCTGGGCAAGGAGACCCGCGAAGCCTTTGACTTGAGTTTGGAGCCGGAGAAAACGCGCGACCTGTATGGATCGCACTTGTGGTGCCAGCAAGCGCTTCTAGCACGGCGATTGGTAGAGGCCGGGTCCGCATTCGTCACGCTCGATCTTAGCTACCACACAGCTAGTGGCACCTGGGACAATCACGGAGACAACATACCGCCTTATGGTGGGATTTCCAAAGGGCTCAAGCCGCTGCTCCCCTTGTTCGACCATTTGATCACGACGTTGGTAAGCGATCTCGAGGACAGAGGCAAGCTCGACGATGTGTTGATCATCGCGATGGGTGAGTTTGGAAGAACACCGATGATGGGTACCCAGGAAAGTACCGACGGTCGGGATCATTGGCCCAATCTCATGTCGATGGCCTTGGCCGGGGGGGGCCTGAGGCATGGTCAGGTGATTGGACAGAGCGACAAAGAAGGTGCTTACGTGCGCGAGCGGGTCATCAAGCCCGGAGACATCGCGGCGAGCATCTATCGTTTCTTTGGTGTGCCGCTTGAGACCCAGTACACCGATGGCAGCGGCAGGCCGCGGAGCATCGTCGACCAAGGCGAACCGATTCGCGAGTTGGGTATTTAACACCATTACCAACCGTAACCGACGCGAGTGATTATTTCGGTATCGGGATCGCAAGCATGTCTTCGTGCGGATCGATATCCAAAAGATGCTCGTCCATGGACTTGAGCAAACTCTCAACAGCTTCCGGATACTTGTCCGCGACATTGTATTTCTCTGAGATGTCTTTCTCCAAATGATACAGCTCGGGTTTACCAAGTTCTGATTCCTTGCCATAGTTGACCGCCTCTCGCATCTTGACGTGTAGCTTCCAAGGCCCCGAGCGAATCGCATGCAACTTTGCGTTGGTCCAATAAAACATCGTCTTTCGCGGACTTTCTTGATCCCCGAATAACACCCCAGACAGATCAAAGCTATCGAGTTTGCGATTCTCCGGCAACTCTCCACCAGCGATTGCAGTAAACGTTGCCATAAAATCGAGCGTAGATCCTAAGTCCTGCTTGGTGCCCGGCTGAATCTTGCCCGGCCACCAGAAAATCGTTGGCACACGCATTCCACCTTCGAACGTCGTCCCCTTGCCGGCTCGCAATGGACCAGCCGATCCGCCGTGAGTTTCATACGATAACCAAGGTCCATTGTCGGAGGAAAAAACGACCAGGGTCTTTGTGTCCAGCTTGAGCTCCCTGAGTGTATCGAGAATAGCACCAACGCTTGCATCGAGTTCCTCCACCACATCACCATACAATCCTCGCGACGAGCGTCCGCGAAAGTTCTCCGATGCAAAAAGTGGGATGTGAGGCATCGAATGAGGCAAGTACAAAAAGAAGGGATGCGCTGCATGGTCCTCGATGAACCGAATCGATTCCTCCGTATAGCGTTTCGTCAGAGTGTTCTGGTCGGCTGGCCTTTCGATGATCTGTGTGTTTCGCATCAACGGCACGTTGTAATGCTCGATTTCCGGATAATACGAGGTATCCTTGCGCACCTCGGCCGAGTACCCTGGCCCACCGATCTTGTCCATGTCGTTCGAATAGGGGATCCCAAAGTAGCTGTCGAAGCCTTGGGAGGTGGGCAGATACTGAGGAAGATGCCCCAGGTGCCATTTGCCAACGATCCCTGTGGCGTAGCCAGTTTCCTTGAGCATCTCTGCAAGGGTGATTTCGTCAGGTGGCAAGCCACCTCCGGAATCGGGAAATAACACCGCTCGTTTGGCACTGGTCATCCCGTTGCGGATCGGATAGCGACCCGTCATCAACGCGGCGCGACTCGGAGTACACACCGGGGCCGCGACGTAAAACTGCGTCCACTTCTGACCCTCACTGGCCATCCGATCCAAATTCGGTGTTCGTATCGTTGGGTTCCCGAAACAACCCAGATCCCCCCATCCCAAATCATCGCAAAAAATCACAATGATGTTCGGCTTGGCCTCTCTATTCATTCCCTCGGACTCTGAGACGCCGTTTGCAGAGAAGCCCTCTGCGGAATAAAGGCAGATCAACTCCAGCCAAATCAAGAAAAACGCTACCAAGGTCGAACGCATCGCTATTTATTCTTTCAATTGGCGAATCCCATGAGGAACCCCATGAGGAATCTCATCATGAATGGCAAAAAATCCCGGCTCGAAGTATGATACACTCCCCCGCCTTTAGACGTTCCTCGAATCACCCGTCCGGAGTTCATTCATCCGATGATTAGCGATAAGTTTCTTCGGCATGCACTGCTGCCGCTTTTTGCCCTAGTTGGTTTGGTCTGGCTCCCTGGCATACGTGCCCAAGATCGCCCGGAGTTGCCCCCGAGCTCCGTTCCCCTGCAAGTCGTTGGGGGGGAGAAGATCGCGCTGGTGGGAAACTCCCTCGCCGAACGGATGAACCTCTTCGGGCACTTGGAAACCTACCTGCACCTGCTGCATTCGGACCGCAACCTCGTTGTTCGCAACTTTGCTAGACCAGCCGAAGCGGTCAACAACCAGCAGCGATCGGCCGATTACACCGTCATCGATGATCCGATGAAGGTCTTCACCGCCGACACGTATCTCTGCTTCTTCGGTTTCAATGAATCCTATACAGGGATTGAGTCGGTCGAGGACTTCAAGAAGCAGTACCATCAGTATCTCGATCAACTCGCCAGTCAGTACCCTCGCAACGCCGCTGCGCCAGCACCTCGTTTAGTGCTGATCTCGCCGATCGCTTTCGAGAACCCCGACTCGCGTTTCTTGCCAACCGGTGCCGAAGAGAACAATCGTCTAGCAGCGTATACCGCTGCTGTCGAACAAGTCGCCAAAGAACGCAAAGTGGCCTTTGTCGATCTGTTCAGCCCAACGCTCAAGCTCTTTAGCCAACAGCCCGCCTTGCAATACACCATCAATGGCTGCCACCTGAACGAAGTCGGCGATGGGGCAGTCGCCAAGATGATCGTCGAACAACTCTTCAGGATCGATGGATCGAAACTTTCGCAAGACCAGCCCCTGTTTGAAAAAGATCGTTTCGAGAAGCTACGGTCTGCCATCAACGACAAAAGCTGGGTTCATCTCCAAGACTACCGAATGCTCAATGGCTGGTATGTCTATGGTGGGCGAAGAACCTGGGACAAAGAGACCTTTCCTCTCGAATACGCCAAGATCCGTCGGATGGCTCAGGTCCGCGATCAGTACTGCTGGGACATCGCGCAAGGCAAACCGGTTCCAACGGCTCCCGGCGATGATAAAACCGGAGAGCTATTCGTTCCTCAGACCCGTTTCGGTGACCCGCGGCAGAAGTATTCCGAAGCCGAATCGCTACGCTATTTGACCCCCGACGAATTCATCGCTGAAACTCAGGTTCCAGCAGGTTTCAAAATCGAGCTCTTTGCCGACGAGACCAAGTTCCCGGATATCGCCAAGCCGGTGCAATTGAACTTCGACAACAAAGGCCGAGCTTGGCTGGCCTGCATGCCCACCTATCCACAGTGGAAACCAGGCGACCCTAGGCCCGGTGACAAGCTCGTGATCTTGGAAGACACCGACAATGACGGCAAGGCCGATGTGTCGAAAGTTTTCTACGACAAGCTTCAATGCCCGACTGGTTTCGAGTTCTGGAACGGCGGGGTGCTGGTCGTCGACCAACCTCGTATGCTGTTCCTCAAAGATACCGACGGGGACGACAAGGCCGATCAAGTCATCCATTTGATGGACGGTTGGGCGACCGACGATACGCACCACACCTGCGGTGCCTTTGAGTGGAACAACGGCGGCTTGCTCCACATGCTCGAGGGGATCGCGACGAGTACAACCCTGGAAACTCCGTGGGGGCCTCATCGCAGCAAAGGGGACGGGGGGGCCTATGTCATGGACCCACGGACGCTGAAGATCCGGCAGTTCGCTTTGCCTGGCCAGTACAACATGTGGTGCTACGTGTTCAACCAATGGGGTCAAGGGATCGTTGGGGATGGCACGACCGCCAATCACGCTTGGGACACCCCCCTTTCTGGGACTCAGTTCCGCGGCCGACAAGGTCTGAATTTTGTGTTCAACAACGAAGGGATGCGTCCTGCACTGGGTTGTGAGTTTTTGGTCAGCCGCAATTTCCCAGAGAGTGTACAAGGCCAGTTCACCTATGCGTGCGTCATCAATATGAACGGCATGCCGCGATTTACAATCAACGACGATGGTGGTGGGTATAGCGGCGCGAGGATCAAGAACGCCGACGGCTCACCGGACGATTTGATCCGCTCCTTGGACAAGCATTTCCGGCCAGCCGATCCGCAGATCGGACCCGACGGAGCCTTGTGGTTTGGCGACTGGGCCAACGCCTTGGTCGGTCATATGCAATACAGCCAGCGCGATCCGAACCGCGACCACGTGCGCGGTCGGCTGTACCGTTTGGTCTACGCCGATCGACCTTTGGTGAAACCCGCAACTCAGTACGGCAAGTCGATCCCGGAGCTCCTCGAACAGCTCAGCCAGTACGAATGGCGAACCCGATACCGAGTGCGACGAGAGTTGCATGATCGGTCCGAATCGGAAGTTTTGGCAGCAACCAACGCTTGGTTGGCTGGCAAAGACCCAGCCTCGGCAGACTATGACCGGTTCTGTTGCGAAGCACTTTGGATTCAGCAATCGCATCACCGGCTGGACCTAGAGCTTTTGGCCAAGGTCCTCAAATCAGCCAAGGCCCCTGAGGCGCGTGCCGCAGCCGTCCGGATTGTGGCCGACAATCGAGACGAGATTCCACAAGCCGAGCAGATGCTAATCGCCGCCGCCGGGGATGGTCACCCAAGGGTACAGACCGAGTCGGCACGCGGCTTAAGCTTCTTTGCGAGCAAGCCAGCGATGAAGGCTCTGTTTGCCATGACCAATGCACCGCCCGATTACTGGCGCGATTACACGATCCAGCATGCACTCGGACCAAACGAACGCGCATGGATCGGCGACTTTGTAGCCGGAAACATCCCAGAAGCATCGGATCGAGGCAAGCAGATGGTCGCGCAGCTCATGGCATCCAATGCAACCGGTGCGGCTGCACTACCGCATTTGCAAGTCCTCATGTCCCAGGAACCTAGGCCCGCCGAAGAGCGGAACAAAGCCATGACGGCTTTGACAGACATCAAAGGTGACGTCAACCGTGGCCGAGAAATCTTCGTGCGAAACTGCACTGCCTGTCACAAAGTCGGTAACGGCGACGGACGGGAGTTCGGTCCCAATCTGGCAGGGCTTGCCAAGCGGATGCAGCGACCCAAGATCATCGAATCGATTGTCGACCCCAACGCGGAAGTCGCCGAGAAGTATCGTTCTACGGCGATTGTGACCGATGACGGCACCACCATCACGGGCTTGCTCGTTTCAGATACGGCTGAGGCGGTTGAGATTTTCGACGGCAAGGAGACACGCAAGATCGCCAAGAGTGAAATCGAAGCGCGAAAGACACTCCAGCAAAGCTCGATGCCTGAGGGAGCTGCAGCCACGGTTGCCCCATCCGAGTTCATCGACTTGATCGAGTACCTCTGTGCCCAAATGCAGGACCTGCAGCCTTAGATTTCAGAAACTTTCAGGTACATGACCGATCGAGCGTTGAAACTTGTTCTCATGGGGACCGGCCCCTTTGCGGTCCCGAGTTTTCGTCAAATCGCCCGATCGCCTCATGAGGTCTTGGCCGTCGTGACCAAACCGCCGGTTGGAAAACCGACGAGGGACAAGGAGCCGCTTGAAAGCCCTGTGATGAGTTGGGCTCAGGAAGCTCTTTTACCGATCGTTACTCCGGCGTCGATCAACGATCCGGATTCGATCCGATGGCTCGGCGAGCTTAAAGCCGATTTATTGATCGTTTGTGACTATGGGCAGATCCTCTCCAACGAAGCTCTCTCGACGGCGAGTTTAGGCGGAATCAATTTGCATGGATCGCTTCTTCCTCGTCATCGCGGTGCGGCCCCTGTGCAATGGTCGATTTTGGCCGGTGATGCCCAAGCCGGTGTGAGCGTCATTCACATGACGCCCAAGCTCGACGCCGGGCCGGTCCTTGAGCAGCGAGCAAGTGAGATCAAGTCCGATGAGTCGGCAGAGGAGCTTGAAGTACGGTTGAGCCAACTCGGAGTTGAACCGACTCTCCAAGCGATCGATACGCTCGCCAAGCAGAGTTCTGGTAAGAGCGATGAAAACCTCGGGATCGCCCAAGCTCGCGAGCTTACCACCAAAGCACCACGGCTCAAGAAAACCGATGGTCAACTTGATTTCCGCTACCCGCTAGCTTGGATCGACCGTCAGATTCGGGGTTTGCAACCTTGGCCAGGTGCGTATGGCAATCTGATCAACACGCAGGGCAAATCGGTCAGGATGGTCATTCACAAGTCCCATCCGGTGCATGTTGACCCTACGAGGCTAGCGCAGCTGGGTATGTCACCCGGTCAGATCGTCTTTAGCGATGCGGCCCAGAAGATTTCGTTGGCGATCGAGCAACCCAAGCAATGGTCGGCGGTTGTTGCCACAGACGGGCTGCTTGTGTTGGAGACGGTTCAGATGGCGGGAAAACTCCCTATGCAAGCAAGCGGGTTTGTGAGTGGCTATGGCAAGCAAATTGGATTGCACTTTGAAACACCTAGCGAACCGCATCCGCTTTTAGAAAAGATGATGGCGATGAGCCCAGGAACATTGATCTAGTGCAATCGCTCCCTGAAAATCGTTCGATCGGTATGGTTTCCTTGGTCTGCATGGTGATCGGGAACATGATCGGTGCGGGGGTTTATATTTCAACGTCCTATGCGCTAGGGGCGTTGGGAGATGCCCGCTGGGTGTTGATCGCTTGGGCCATTGCGGGGATGCATGCGATATGTGGTGCGATCGCCTATGCGGCTCTTGCTAGCAGGGCTTCGCTCAATGGAGGGGAATATGTTTTCTTGAGTCGGTTTGTTCATCCCTCGGTTGGTTTTATGGCGGGATGGATTTCGATCCTTGCAGGATTTACTGCCCCGATCGCAGCGGCGGGATTGGTCTTTGGGGAGTACCTAGTAGGATCACCGCAGTCGACAGCATCGGCACGAGCGTTGGCTACGTTTTGGATTGTTGTTTGTGCACTGTTTCACAGCGTGAATTTGCGCACCGGAGCGTGGGTCAACAACGCGGTCGTCGCCCTGAAGTTCGTGGGTTTTGCGATCTTTACCGCAGCCTGCGTGGTGTTTTTGATGCGTTTAAATCCCGGTGATGATTTTCGTCCTGCGCTGGATCGGTCTTGGTTTGCCGCGGATTATCTGGGACGGTTTCGAGAAGAGGGGTTCCTGACGGTGCTTTTGATCCAGCTGTTTTTTATTGCGTTGGCCTATACTGGTTTCAACGCC
>CAILTZ010000886.1 GCA_903837255.1 uncultured Pirellula sp.
GTGCTCAGGAGCTTGGCCATCTGGCGATACTCAAGAATCTTCGCTGGCAACGGGTGCTCGCCGGCGAGCTCTTCGAGAACCTCAGCATCGGTGCTGAACCCTGTCTTGGTTTTTTTGACGACGCGAAGCTTGTACTTGTCAAACAAAATCGAGGAGAGTTGCTTGGGACTGTCGGGATTGAATTTCTCCCCCGCAATCTCCATGATTTGATCGTAGAGCGATTCGACACGATGGGTGAAATCCTCACGCAAAATAGCCAATCGATCGGTATCGATACGCACTCCGATGGTCTCCATACGGACCAGGACTTGGATCAGCGGCAATTCGAGTTTTTGCATCACATGCTCGAGTCCCTCACCGAGAATCCGCTGGTGCATGTCGGCGTACAAACGTATCGGAATATCGACGTCCTCGGCCGCATAGATGGCAACCTCGTCCAAGGGAACTTGGTCCATCGTTATTTGCGATTTCCCGGCTCCAATCAACGATTGAATCGGGATCGAATCGACGCCGAGCCAACGCTTGGCGATATCACCAAGATCGTGGTTTCTGCCGCCGGCATCGAGCAAGTAATCGGCGACCATCGTGTCGAAATGAATATTCGCTATAGGCATATCATGCGTTTTTAATACGATCGCGTCGAACTTGATGTTCTGCCCCACCCAAGCCATGTTCGGATCAGCTAACAGCGGGGCTAGATGATCGCGAACTTCACCGAGCGATAGGTTTCTAGAAGGAGTTGGGCTGAGGATCGGGAGATAAGCCGCTTGGCCAGGGGCCCAGCACAGACTGATGCCCACGAGCTGGGTTTGCTGGGGTTTCGTGGAGGTCGTTTCGGTGTCGATCGCAATGTAGGGTGCTCGACGCAACTGCTCGATCAACCCGCTGAGCTGCGCAATGCTGGTGATCGTCTGATAGTGCTGGGCCGAAAGGCGTACAGAGGGAACGGGTTGGGAAGCATCGGAGGATAAACGAAACTCGTCAGAGTTTGGCTCCTGAACACTGGACGAGGAATTCTTCCCACTTGCAGAAATACTCTGCAAAAGCGTTTCGGCTAGACGCCGAAACCCAAGATCACGGAAGAGAGTTTCTAACTCGCTTACCTGCGGTGGCTGGCGTTGAAAGGAGTCCCAGCCCTCGGGGACAGGGGTGTCAATCCTGAGTTTGACTAAATCGCGGCTGAGATAAGCCTTATCTCTGTTCTCTAAAAGCTTTTCTCGCTTTTTGTCTCCTTGGACTTTGTCGATGTTTGCATAGATCGCATCCAGCGAGCCGAATTGCTCCAAAAGTTGCTCTGCGGCTTTGGGTCCGATGCTAGGTACGCCCGGGACATTGTCGGTCGCGTCACCGACCAACGCTTGAAAATCGACGACTTGATCTGGACGAATCGCCCAAACCTCCTTGAGCTCTTTGGCGGTGAAGAGTTCACCTTTGCGTAGATTGAGCATGGAGACGCGGGGGGTGATAAGTTGTCTGCAGTCCTTATCGCTGGTGACCAGCAGCACCCGAGCGCCCTTCAAATCGGCTCGACGTGCGATGGTTGCCAGAATATCGTCAGCCTCGAAACCCGGGACCGAGAGGACTGGGATTCCTAAAAGCTTGAGCGCTTCGTGGATGAACCCAAGTTGACCTCGCAGGGCCTCTGGCATTTCCTCGCGGTGGGCTTTGTAATCCGGGTAGAGGATGTTTCGAAAGGTCTCCTCGGAGGCGTCAAAAGCGCAGATCAGATACGTTGGCGAGTATTGCTGAAGGATCGTCGAAACATCCCGGAGGAAACCATGCACGGCACCGACTTCGACACCATGCGGGCTGGTCATCGGGGGCAAGGCATGGAAAACCTGATAGATCAATGAGTGAGAATCGACCAGTACCACCAGATCGCCATCCCCGTTAGGCTCAGACTTGGGACGATCAGACGCACTGAGAGCTGCTTGCGAATCATCCGTTGGCGAATCATCTACATGGGGGGGCGCAGGCAACTGGTCGTCGTCGGTTGCCTGGGTATCGAATAGCAGAGGTTGGGAGAATTCGGATTTTGATGTTTTCTTTACCATCGGACCAATTCTAGCAAATTCTCTGCATCAGCGGTCGCTCAGAGGTCCGAGGAGATCATGTGTTTCCAGCTAGTCTAGGATCCGGAGATCCAGACCCCGAGAGAGTACAAAAGCCCCCCGAGGAGAATCGCTACCGGGAGGGTCAGCACCCAAGCGATGAGAATTTTGCGGATCGTATTGATTTGGATCCCGGATTTGTTGGCCCACATCGTTCCGGCGATACCCGAGGAGAGTACCTGCGTGGTGCTAACCGGTGCATGAAAAATATCCGCGAGCCCGATCGTCACGGCCGCTACCGTCTCGGCCGCTGCACCTTGGGCGTACGTCAAATGCGTCTTTCCAATCTTCTCTGCAATCGTCACCACGATTCGCTTGTAACCAATCGTTGTTCCGATCCCAAGCGCCAAGGCCACCCCAAGGACGACCCAGAAAGGGACATATTCGATCGAGTGCTTGAGCGTCTTGCGATGGCTTGCAAGGTCCTTGATGAGTTCCGAAGACAATTTGGCATTATCCAACTCCTTGCCCAAGCGATAGATCGACTGGCGCACTTGCCACCTTTTGTCAGAAGAAACCTCCGCTAGCGAGGACTTGCCCTCGAGACTTTGCTCGATCTCATCGAGTTGGTCGATAAGCTTCTTATTCTCGACGTTGCTCTGCTCCAGCTTGCCCTTCATCGCGACAGCCGCATCGTGGACTTCCACCGCAAGCCCAGGATGCCTCAGATCCATTGCGTAGTAGGCCGGCAGGAACCCGATCAGAGCCAGGAGTATGAGCCCCATTCCCTTTTGTCCGTCATTCGAACCGTGAGCCATGCTGACCCCTCCACACGTGGCGATCAGCACCGCTCGAATCCAAGAGGGTGGATTGTCCCCCTCACCGGGCGGATGATAAAGATTCGGATTCTTGAAAATCATCTTCATCACCAACAGCAAAATTGCCGCAGCAAAGAAACCAATCATCGGCGAAAGCAAAAGCGCTTGGCCAACACTCGATGCCTTGCTCCAATTGATCCCGTCGAGGTTCCCTTTGGACATCAAACTACTGGCTATCCCCACACCCATAATCGAACCGATCAAGGTGTGCGAACTGGAAACCGGTAACCCCATCCACCATGTTCCCAAGTTCCAGATCACGCCCGAGAGCAGCAGCGCAAGAACCATCACAATCGCACGGGAACCGCTCCCGTCGATGAGCAAATCCACTGGCAGGAGATTGACGATGCTGAAGGCGACGGTTGTCCCCCCCAAGAGCACTCCTAGAAAATTCATGAATCCTGAGAAAAACACCGCCGGCGTAGGCTTGAGCGTTTTGGTGTAAATCACCGTCGTGACGGCATTGGCCGTGTCGTGGAATCCGTTGATGAATTCAAAAACAAAAGCGATAAAGAGAGCAAAAAAGAAAAGGAATTGCCCGATTGCAGACAAGTTCCCGAAAGCTTCCCAAAACGTTGTATTCATGATTCTTTCGCAGGTAACGCTCACAGACCGAGATTTGGTTTAGTCTACAATACAGGCATGCTACAGCCATGCTGCTACAGCCATGCTATAGTAGAGCCAGAGGATGAATCTTTTGTCATGATTGTCAGTAGAGTTCGATGAATTGCAAGACCTCCAACCGACGATGGCCAGCCACCGAGAGATTCCTATGGGTAATTCTCCTGCTCGGTGTTGGCGCAGGCCAACATGCTCTCGCGCAGTCGGCAGTCGATTTCCAAAAGCCCGTCGATTTTCAAAAAGAAGTCAGGCCGATCCTGGCCAATCACTGCTTTGCCTGCCACGGATTCGACGAAAAAAGCCGCCAAGCAGACCTCCGACTCGATCTTGAGCCTGATGCCCTAGAGGCCCGACCAAGCCGCACAATCGTTCCTGGCCAACCCCAATCGAGCGAATTGGTTCGCCGAATCCTCTCAGACGATGAGGATTCGATCATGCCGCCCCCCTCTACAAACAAACCTCTGTCTCCTGCCCAAAAAGAAGTCTTGCAACGCTGGATCGCCCAAGGTGCTCGTTATGAAAAGCACTGGGCCTTTAACCCCATACAACCGCGATCGCTGCCCGAATCCCCCGCTGGCAGCATCGCTGGCATAACCTCCGAGCAAAACGCGATCGACCGCTGGATTCGATTCGAGCTTGATCGTCGCAAAATCACCCCGTCCCCCCAAGCCGACAAAGCGACACTCGTGCGGCGATTGTATCTGGACCTTGTCGGCACGCTCCCAAGCCCCGAAGAACTCCAAGCGATTGAAACCGACAATTCTCCAAACACAATAGATCGCTTGATCGAATCCTTGCTAACCAGCCCCCAATTCGGTGAACGCTGGGGCCGAATCTGGCTCGACCAAGCTCGCTATGCGGACTCCAACGGGTTTACCATCGACGGAACAAGATCGATGTGGCCCTATCGCGACTGGGTCATCGCGGCAATCAATTCCGATATGCCTTTCGACCAGTTCACGATCGAGCAACTGGCGGGCGATCTGCTGGCGGGCGATCTGCTGGGTGGCGGCGGCAACGAGGCACCGACGAAAAATCAACGCATTGCAAGCGCCTTTCATCGCAACACCATGATCAACGAAGAAGGTGGTGTCAAAGCCGATCAGTACCGCCACGAAGCGATCGTCGATCGGGTCAATACCACCGGTGCCGTGTGGCTGGGCTTGACCGTCGGCTGCGCTCAATGCCACACTCACAAATACGACCCGATCAGCATCGACGACTACTATCGCCTTTACGCTTTCTTCAACGCTTGCGCTGACAACAACTCTGCAAGCCCCACGATCGATGTCCTCGAAGGTGAGGTCTTCGGCTTGCCACAAACCGTTTTGGAGGATGCATCCAAGCTTCAAAAACTCAGCAAAGAACTCGCCCAACTCGAAGCGTCGATCAAGAAGCAGAACGAAGCTTCCGAGCCCGAACTCTCTTGGCAACCGGTCTCCATTCTTCATGCGAGAGGCTCGGATGGCTCCCAAGTTCTCCCGCTGAGCAGACTCGATGACGGCTCGCTGCTTGTACCCCAGGAACTTCAAGGAAACGCCGTCCTGAAACTTGAATTTACCTACTCGAATCAATCCGCAGCGGAAGACACTACAAGCCACCGTCCGATCAGGGCAATTCGCCTCCGCACCCTCACCCACGAATCACTTCCTCAAAATGGGCCAGGCAAGGCCGCCAACGGTAATTTTGTTCTCTCCGAAATCCAAATCTTTGCCAATCAAACCAAACAAGTATTCTCGCAGGCATGGGCGGATCACTCCCAGCCAAAATACCCCGTGACCCACGCAATCGATGGCGATCCGAAAACGGGTTGGGCTATCAACACCGATGCGGCCCAAGTCAAATCCAAGCCCGATTTGAGAATGAACGCGCCCCATCATGCGGTCTTCGCGTTGGCCGATCCACTACCAGCCAGCGGCACTCCAATCGAGGTTCTGTTGATGCATGAAATCAACAAAGACTACCTCATCGGAAGGTTCGCTCTGGATATCAGCACCAGTCCGATCCCAGAGCAGCAATCTGTGCCAACCCAACGGCTCGAAGAACTGAAATCGCAGATTGCCGAGCTGAGTAAGCGTTTGCCCAACCAAGGCAAACACGTTTCGCAGATGGTCTCCAAGGATCACTCGCAGCCACCTGCAACCTATCGACTCCTGCGAGGAGATTTCCTGAGCCCCGACAAAGACAACGGGCCTTTGCCCCCCACAATCCCATCGATCTTTCGCGACGGACGCGACTTGGAAATGAAGAATCGATTGGATTTGGCAAAATGGCTCGTCTCGTCAAAGAACCCACTTACCGCCCGCGTGATCGTCAACCGTGTGTGGACCAAGCTCTTTGGCACGGGACTTGTCGAAACCGAAAATGACTTTGGCCTTCAAGGCTCTGCACCAAGCCATCCGGAGTTGCTCGATTGGTTAGCAAACGACTGGATCGAATCGGGTTGGTCGCTCAAGCATCTGATCTATCGCATCGTTTCCTCGGCGACTTATCAGCAAAGCAGCGGATGGCGAGAGGATCTTGTAGAAATCGATGCGGCGAATCGAAGTTTAGCCCGGCAGTCACGACTTCGGCTCGATGCAGAGATCCTGCGAGACCGAGCTCTTGCCGCCAGCGGTGCTTTAGCCCTGCGGATCGGCGGACCGAGCGTCCATCCTCCGCAACCCGCAGGAATCTATAACTTCACCCAGAACGTCAAAACATGGAAAGAAGACACCGGCTCGAACCGATACCGCAAGACCATGTATACCGAGTTCTTTCGAAGCGCTCCATATCCTCTGTTTACAACGTTCGACAGTCCGGACTTTAGTACCGTCTGCACCCGCCGCAGCCGGACCAACACCCCCCTGCAGGCACTGACGCTTGCCAACGACCCAGTCTTCTGGGAACTCTCCGTCCTGTTGGCCGACCGCGCAATGCGAGAACAGTCCGCAAGCCAACCGACCAATGAACCGGCTGATTCTCTAAAGGATGCTGTAAACGATGCTGCTTCAAACAATGCCAAGGACAGG
The DNA here is from genome assembly GCA_903837255.1 of uncultured Pirellula sp. GTDB lineage: Bacteria > Planctomycetota > Planctomycetia > Pirellulales > Pirellulaceae > JBKCUI01. The sequence goes on from CAILTZ010000886.1 coordinate 6,562, forward strand.
ATACGTCGAATGGTCCTATTGGCTTGGTGCCGGCCTCCAAATGATGCAGAACTCCAACGCCTGCAAGGCTTCCACCAATCGACCTTGGAATACTATCGACAAAACCCAAACGAACTCGAAGCCCTAGGGGGGCTCAAGATTGACCAAGCTGCTTACGCGCAGGTCGCTCGCGTACTTTTCAATACCGATGAGTTCGTCAATCGAGACTAATCCATGATCGAGAATCCAACCCAAGTCCACTTGCAGCAACGCCGCCGAGCCTTTCTAAACGCCGCTGGAGTCGGCTTGGGATCGATCGCCCTGCAATCCCTGATGGCTCAGGAAACCCCAACGCCTCTGGGTGCGATCCGAGAGTTCCATGTTCCACCCAAAGTCAAGAACGTGATTTTTCTGTTCATGGCCGGGGGGCCTAGCCAACTGGAGTTGTTCGAGGACAAACCCGTACTCAAAGAGTATCACGGCAAACTGCCTCCGGAGAGCTTGACCCAAGGCCGTCGTTTCGCGTTCTTGCCGGCAGATGCAAAATTGATGGGGAGCAACCGCAAGTTCCAGCGCTATGGCCAATGCGGTATGGAGCTAAGTTCCCTGTTGCCTTTCCACCAGCAGATCGTCGACAAGGTTTGTTGGCTGCGCGGCATGAAGACCGATGTGTTCAATCACGGTCCTGCGAAACTTTTTATGAACTGTGGGTTCCAGGCCCCTGGGCGACCTAGCATAGGCTCCTGGGTGACCTATGGCCTAGGGACTGAATCGCAAAGCCTACCGGGCTTTGTTGTCTTGCAATCCGGTCCCCGTGGTCCTCGGGGCGGCAATACCCTTTGGTCGGCGGGATTCTTGCCCTCGAAGTTCCAAGGTGTACCGCTGCGAAGCCAGGGGAGCCCGATTCTGCACCTGGAGAATCCCAAGGGGGTATCGGGAAGTTTGCAGCAGAGCTTCATCGAAGCGACGAACGATCTGAATCGCTTGCGATACGAAGAAGTATCCGACCCGGAGATTCAGACCCGCATCGCGGCTTATGAAACCGCCTTTCGGATGCAGACTGCGGCTCCCGAGTTGATGCGGATCGACGATGAGACCTCCGAAACCCTCGAGCTTTACGGAGCACAGCCAGGAAAAAGTTCTTTCGCGAACAATTGTTTGCTTGCCCGAAGGCTTGTCGAACGCGGCGTGCGATTCGTGCAGCTCTACCACACCGATTGGGACCATCACGGAGGAAAAAATCAGGACATCAATGAGGACCTCGATAAAGTCTGCTTGGATGTCGATCGAGCGTCGGCGGCTTTGGTGCTCGATCTACAGCGGCGAGGATTGCTCAAAGACACCTTGGTGCTCTGGGGTGGA
>CAILTZ010000887.1 GCA_903837255.1 uncultured Pirellula sp.
CCCCGACTGCCACCCCAGAAACAGCGACTAACTCAAGCCTCTTGGCCGCAACGGAACCCCCGGCTACACCTAGCTCCCTTGCCCTGGATTGGTCTCGATTCCGAGGCCCCAACGGCTCGGGAATCAGCTCCGATGCATCGATCCCCACCCAATGGTCCGAATCGGAAAACCTGAAATGGTCTACCGCTCTTCCAGGTGCCGGTTCCTCAAGCCCAGTGCTGACCGATAAGCTCGTCTTTGTCACTTGTTACACCGGGATCGAAACCGAAAGCCGACAACAAGACACGAGCAAACTCAAACGGGTCTTGCTGTGCATCAGTCGCGAGGATGGCAAGATCCTATGGAACCACTCCGAACCTGCCGTGCAGCCCGAAGACCGCTACCAAGGCATGGGGGTGCCCGAACATGGCTATGCAACCAACACCCCGGTGACCGATGGGAATCGCGTCTATGCATTCCTAGGCAAATCCGGAGTCCTGGCCTTCGATCTAGAGGGCAACAAACTATGGCAAACCAGCGTCGGGACCGACTCGGGCAACCGCGGCTGGGGAACCGCCTCGAGCCTCATACTCTATGACGACCTAGTCATCGTCAACGCTTCAGAAGAAAGCCAAACGATCCGCGCACTGAGAGCCTCCGACGGCCAAGAAGTTTGGAAGTCCACCGGCTCAGCACTGGAACTGGCTTACGGTACCCCGATCCTGGCCAAGGTCGACGATCAGCGGACCGATCTTGTGATCGCAGTCCCAGGGGAGATCTGGGGCCTGAACCCAAGAACTGGTAAGCTCATCTGGTACTCAGAAACGTCGCTTACCGGAAACCTCTCCCCGAGCCTGCTGCTCGATGGCGACACGGTCATCGCGTTTGGTGGATATCGTTCCAGCGGATCGCTTGCCGTGCGGATCGGAGGCTCCGGCGATGTCTCCAAAACGCATACTGTATGGACCAGTCGCAACTCCTCCTACGTCTCAACCCCAGTATTGGTCGACGACAAAATCTACTGGATCGACGACAAAGGAACTTACTATGTCAGTTCTGCGAAAACCGGAGAGCTAGTCCAGCGCAGCCGCGTCACCAACATCACCTCGCGCGATCGGCCCGTGTACGCTTCGGCGGTCGCGATCGGTAAGCATTTGTACTTTCAAACCCGATTCGATGGGTTGATCGTTGCAACTCCAACCGCTGAACTCAATGTCATAAGCCAAAATCGTTTCGAGAGCGATAAGAGCATGTACAACGCCACCCCAGCCATCGATCGAGGTGAGATGTACTTACGCTCCGATGCTCGGCTTTACTGCGTCAGTTCCAATCAACGTTAAGGTTACGAATCCCCATTTCTTAGGAAGCATTGCATCATGAAAAAACTATTGATGGCCGCAGCCCTCTTCGGCGCAGCGACTTGTTCAAGTATGGCTCAACCACCCGATGGACCTGGACCCCAAGGGCCTCCCGGGGGGCCAGGTGGACCAGGTTCTGGTCCCGGAATGAATCGCCCAAGCCCCGAAGACTTCGTCAACATGGCGATGCGATACGATAAAGATGGCGATGGGAAACTCGATCGCAATGAGCTCATGGAAATGGCTCGCGAAACCCAACCAAACCGATTCCAGGGACGCGGCTTTCAGGGAGGCCCACAAGGTGGATTCCAAGGTGGACCACCCGATGGACGCAGACCCGAAGGTGGACCGCCACCCGAAGGACGCAGACCCGAAGGTGGACCGCCACCCGAAGGACGCCGCCCCGAAGGTGGACCGCCACCCGAAGGTAGGGGCCCAGAGGGAATGCAAGCTCCCAATCCCGAGCGTTTTGTCGACCAAGCCATGCGATTCGATCGTGATGGCGATGGCAAACTCAATCGAGATGAGTTGATGGAGTTTGCTCGAAATATGCCCGGACCTGGACAGCGACCCGGAATGCAGGGACCAGGAAATCAAGGCCCCAGAGGAGAAGGACCCCGCGGAGAAGGACCCCGCGGAGAAGGGCCTGGAGGACCACCTGAGGGTGGACCAGGTCGAGGCCGGGGACAGGGACAAGGTTTCGGCCCTGGTGGTCCCGGTGGACCCGGTGGACCCGGTGGACCTGGTGGTCCCGGTGGTCCAAATCCCGAAAGACCTCGACGACCGGACTTTTAAGTCGATACGGCTCTGTGTTCTGTGTGACTCCGTGGTTGACTTATGGCCACGCAAGTTCAACAGGTAGGCTAAACGACGATTACGGTCGGAAGTTCTCAACGACTCCGACCGAGCGGATGCCTAGGTCTTTCAGGGCTCCGCATGCGTCTTGCAAACGGTCGTTGGCGCTTAGTTCCGCGTCGACGACCACGATTGCAGCGTGCAGCGATTCGGGTGTTTCATAACCCACCAGCAGCTTGGATTCTTTCCCCAAGACGCAGGAGTCGAGAATCACCAGATCATAGTCTTTGGCTAGCCGCTCGACGAAACGAGCAGTGCGTGAGCCTTCTGATTCGAGCAGGCCCATCGGTTGCG
>CAILTZ010000888.1 GCA_903837255.1 uncultured Pirellula sp.
CCCCGACTCGAATTTGCTACCGATCGCAAGGTATGAGCAAGCAGTCGCGCTGCAGAATTTGAAGAAAAACGAAGAGGCTTTGAAATTGTTCGAGTCGATCGCCGAGGAGCATCGCAACGAACTTGGGGCTCGCGCTCGGTTCATGGAAGGTGAGTTGTACTTTGCGCAGAAGGACTATGCCAAGGCGGTGCAGGTATTCCAAAAGGCGATGTATGGTTTTGGGGGGACTCAAGCCCCTGCGGAGCTAAAGAATTGGCAGGCAAGGTCCGCTTACGAGGCTGGTCGATGTTCGGAGGTTCTCATTGGCGATTTGACTGGTGAGAGGCGTAAGAAGGCGATCGAAGCGGCCAAGAAATATTATGAGTTCTTGATCAGCAACCACGGTGAGCATGAACTGGCACGCCAAGCCCAGGAGCGGATCGACGAGCTGTCGAAGTAAGAACAGCCAGTCCTGTGAGGCCGGTTCCGGGCAGCCGTTAGGCATAATTCCTGACGAACAAGGTTATCGCAAGGCTGTTAAGATTGCCGAAGATTTCTCCGCAATCATCGGGCTGACTGGCTTCTCGGTTGCTTGGCTTTTCCCTTACCCCTTATCCCTCACTTGGGCAGCGACAAGGAGGATGATCCTGGCCGCTTGCGTTGAAGCCTCGGCGAGAGGGGCGCATTTTTGTTGATGCGAGGTAGCTTTTTCAGCGATGCTTGAGGTTTCGGTTTGCTATCAGATGGTACCGAATCATCATCACCTGCAGCCTCTTGAGGCTCGGAGATCGTGATCACCGTTTCGGTTAGTTCGTCGTCCGAGTTGAAATGCTGGACCACCGTGCGGTTCATGGGCCGCACATCCATGGTGGCCAGCTGCATCGTGGTCATCGTAAAGCGGGATAGCCCCTCCATTCCCCAGGGCATAACCCATACATAACGTTCTCGGTAGCTTCCGACGCAGCAGGCATCTTTGGGAACATCTTTGTAGCAACCAGAGCAGAACCAGTCTCTGGGCAGCGCTTGTTCCAACTGCGCATCGGTTTCAATATTTAAAGGCTCAGCGAGTCCCCCGAGTCTGCCATCGTCACTGCCATCGTCACTGCCCGAGTCATTTGGCCCAAACTCTCCGGTGACGATGTATTGAAATGCCGTTCGCAATCGGCGAAGGCGGCCGCTATCGGTTACGGGGTCGAGAGTCCAATTCTCTGTAACACCGCGGGCTACGTTCGGGTTAAAGAACAAGCTCAAAATGGGGAAGCCGCCGATTTGGTCGGCACCTGTGATGGTGGGAGCATAGGTGCTTGCACCGCCGAGCGTGCTTTGATCCATCACCGAAACAGCCCCGTTGTTGACGATGGCTACGGAGGGGATGGAGGAAGGGTTGGACGTGAATCGAGCCACGTTATCGAGGACTTGTTGATAATGCAAGTCGGCGATGGTCGATGCGGTTTGAAGGGTATGCTTGCGGAGCGACAGATGGGTTTTGCAGCCCGAACCGAGCAATAGGAGCAATGCGAGAAGGAGGAGACGGAACATGCATGGGACTCGCTAGTCCGCCGATACCTGAGTGGGTTGCCTAAGCAGACACTTCGACCTGTAACGATTGTAACGACAGTGAGTGGTATCGGTCGCGAAGCCGCAAGACCTTACCTTTTATCGGATCTTACGCTCAAAACCCAACACCCAGGGGTGCAAGCTAGCAAAACACCCCCGGTTGTATTTTGTCAAGTTCTGATCATTTCGATCGAAGGACGCGAGACAGTCGATCGATCCTAGTGCATCAGGGAGCAAGCCCCCCGACGTCTGGCGACTCCAGCCGCGGGGCGCTGGGCGCCAGCCGCGGGTGATTGCCAGTACCCGGCCAGGGCCCCTTCTAGCACGCTCCTGGGATTTCAACCATGCACACGTTTTTTTGCTAAACAGAATGGATTGCAATTAGCGAACTTTCCGGCAATCGTTTTGCCCCCCGGGAGAAGAAAAAGTAGGTAACCACAGAGGCACAGAGTCACAGAGTGAAATGCTCTGGCTCCCTCTGTGCCTTTGCGTCTCTGTGGTTGTTCCTCTTCCGTGGTTCAATCTCTTCCGACGTTAAGTCAAATCCTGAAGAATCTTTGGATAGCCGGGATTCCATCGGCCTGGTTTCGAGCTAGGCTATCAGTCTCGAAATGAGTCGAAATACCTCGAAAATGAGATACTCCAAGCAGGCTCACTCCTTCTCCAGCCTGCTCTCGAGCCTGCCAAATTTCAATGCTCTATCCGACAGGATCATTGTCCCTATGAATCGTAAACTCTTGTGGATCGCTTCTGTTTGCTTCGTGTGCTTGACTCACCTTCCAGCAGCATGGGCCTTGGATCAAGACCCTAGTCCCGCTCCACCGGCTACAGAGCCACCGGCCACAGAGCCACCGGCTGTTGCCGCTCAGGAGGCTTCCCCACCCAAAAACGAAGAGCCGAAAATCGAACAAACCCAGCAGAGACTCGAAGCGATCGAGAAACTGCTTGAACAGCTCTCTAGCGAGCTCAAGTCGCGTAAAGAAACGACTGCTGCCCAAGCTGCTCCGGAGAAACAACCCGCTCCAGAAAAAAGCTCCGATGTCGTCGCAGCACCCCGGCCTCGGGGTGAACGGCTAACGCAACCGAAACTCCCTGCGAGCGTCAAGCTTGAGCCGTCCTGGCTCGAGGATATCAAGTGGCGCTCGATTGGGCCTGCAAACATGTCTGGCCGTATCAGCGACATCGCAGTCCACGAAAAAGATTCATCGCTGTGGTGGATCGCGACCGCATCGGGTGGGTTGCTCAAGTCGACCAATCATGGTGGATCTTTTGAGCATCAGTTCGATCGGGAGAAGGTGGTCTCTATTGGAAGTATCGCCACCGATCCGAACAATAAAGAAATCCTCTGGGTGGGAACCGGAGAGATCAATCCTCGCAATTCGGTCTCCTATGGAAACGGAGTTTACAAGACCGTCGATGGTGGCAAAACCTTTCAGCACCTTGGTTTGGACCGATCTTATCAAATTGCACGCATCTTGGTCGACCCAAGGAACTCCGATACCGTGTATGTAGGTGCGGCAGGTCGATTGTACGGGAGCAACCCCGAGCGAGGTGTTTATAAAACCACCGATGGCGGGAAGACTTGGCAGCAGATCCTGTTTGTCGACGATCAAACCGGAGTGATCGATATGGTGATGAGTCCTACCGATCCGAACACAATCGTCGTAGCGATGTGGGATCGCCTGCGCGATGGTTTCGATAGCTGGCCTGGATCGGTCCCCAAACCCGATGGGGTTGATGGCTATGACCCGATTCGCAAATGGGGCAAAGGAGGAGGCATCTACCGCACTACCGACGGCGGTGCGAATTGGACCAAGATTTCCAAGGGGCTTCCTCCGGGGATGACGGGTCGAATCGGATTGGATTGGCAGCTTCATTCACCCAATGCACTGTTTGCCATCATCGATTGCGAAGACATCGGCAAAGGCCCTTCGACGTTCTCTGCTTTCCTGGGTCTAGTTGGTGAAAATGTGGCTTCTAAGGCGATCGTTACTCAGGTCATGACCGATAGTCCGGCGGCCAAGGCCGGGGTGCTCGTGGGGGACCAATTCTCGACACCCATTGTCGAGCGGCCGCGGTCCTTGGTGGCCAAATCCCCCCGCCCTGCCCTGCAACTTGACAGTCCATTGGGTGCCACCGACTATGCGGCTCTGATGGGGGTTCGAGCGAGCATTTCGCCGCAGACCTATCCGACGACCGAGTCGACAAGATCGGTGC
>CAILTZ010000889.1 GCA_903837255.1 uncultured Pirellula sp.
GCGAGGACGTTATCCTCCGCGAAGACATTGCCCCACAAGAATCCAAAGCGTAACTTTATTGCAGCCATCAACCATTTACAGGAGCATGTATGTCGAATCCTAATAGCGATCCGGGCGACTCAATGGAGAACATGCCCGCCGTCCGTGCTCGCGTCCCAGAACATGTGGCCCGAGGGGAAATCAGCACCGGAGTCATCGTCGTTACCGGCGGTACCGAATTCGTTCTGGACTTTGTCCGAAACCTCCCCCGCCCGAGCGCCATCGTCGCCAGAGTCGTCCTACCCCACGGTGTAATGCCCCAATTCATCGAAGCTCTAGCGAAAAATATCGAACTGTTTCGACAACGATACGGTGAACTACCCGGTAGCCAACTTCCAACGACTCCCTCAGTCGATATCCAACATTCCTCCCCATCCCATGAAACCGGTCTGGGACCGCCCGTTGCAAATCAGTCACCCAGCAGTCCCGCCGAATTGCCTGGCACCACCAGCATCCAAGCCGGCATGCATTCGAATCCAACTCCCCCGCAACCTCCTGCTTCACAACACCCGGCCCCACAGCCCCCCCAACCACCGAAACGACAAAACCCCCAAGAGATCTACGACGAACTCAAACTCAGAGACGAAATCCTCAGCGGCGTTTACGCCAATGCCGTCATGATCGGACACGGACCCTACGAATTCAGCTTCGATTTCATCACCAACTTTTATCCCCAATCGGCCGTCTCAGCCCGAGTCTATCTGGCCTCAGGACACATCGCCCGCCTGCTCGACTCCTTGAAACAATCCTGGGAACAACTTCGCCCTCGATTAGGTTACCCACCGGGCAACAACCCATAACAACCCCTAGCTGGCATGTCCCCAGACAACCCGCAAACCGGCACCGATCTATTCTCACCCCCCAAGGCATTTGTACCCGATGCCAGGCATGTGATCCTTGCTAGCTCCTCTCCCAGACGACGCAAGCTCATGGCCCAATACGGCTTTCGCTTCGAAGTCATCGAGCCAGATCCCGCGGCCGAGTGCGGGATCTGCTCCCGAGAAACGCCCCCGGAACTCGTCGCTAGACTCGCTTACCAAAAAGCAGCAGATGTCATTCAAAAGATTGACATCGACGAGCGAATTGTCTTGTCCTGCGACACCGTTGCCGAATACGCCGGAATGGTACTCGGTAAACCCAATGATGTGGACCATGCCAAAGAAATGCTGTTGCGACTTCGGGGACGTGAGCATCGCGTCTACAGCGGACTTTGCCTATGGAGCAGAGCTACCGGGAATCGAATCGTCCGCGTCGATTGCTCTACCCTAGTATTGAAATACTTCACCGATGACGAACTCGATGAGTATCTAGCAAGTGACCTGTGGGTCGGCAAAGCCGGCTCGCTGGGATTCCAAGACGGCCCGCCATGGCTGACGCTGCTCAAGGGTTCGGCAACCAACGTCGTCGGACTGCCCATGGAACTCCTTGACGAGATGCTCAGGAGCTTTTGAATATGGCTCGTCTGCAGAACTTGTGGGTCCCTAATGGTTCTGCTAAGTCGCGAAACTAATGGAATCACTGAAAAAACTTGTTTCAACCCTGTCAAATCCAAGTCGCATTTCCATGGTCAATTTCGCCTGGCTTGGGCGGTAATCGCAGGAAGACCTTTCGGCGTCGCTTAATCAACTTGCCGTTTTGGCGAATTCTCTTGGGGGCTCTGCCGCCAAACCCCCGGGATTTATCGCATTGTGGCCAAAGGCAAGTAGCATCGAATCGCTTAGCCGTCCAGTGATGTAAAGACTTCCCTGTACATCAAAATGGCTTGTTATCTTTGGAATGCGAAAAATCCATCGGCCGTCGGCAACGCATCGGATGCGTTGCCGTACAATATAGCTATCGACGTGAAAGGCTATCGTGTTTTGAAATTCGGTGTAACCCGCGATCATCCAGGAAGGACTATTTTCCGAAAGGAAACTAATGATGAAAAATGAGCCTCGTGAAAATCATGACAATGAGCCAATCGAACCATCACTTGAAGAATTCTTCAGGACAGAAAAACAGACACGAATCCTATCGGATTCCGATAGGACTAGAGAAATATCCAGCCAGGAAAGTTTGGAGGGTAAGAAGCCTAAGTTAAAGTATTTTGGCGATTACGAATTGATCGAGGAAATCGCTCGCGGTGGCATGGGGGTAGTCTATAAAGCTAA
>CAILTZ010000890.1 GCA_903837255.1 uncultured Pirellula sp.
CCCAAATCCCGATCACCTCAGAGAAATCCGTAGAACTCTTGCAGCGAGCCAAAGCGCTCTCGGGCCAAGGCTTCGCTTGGGCCGAATCGAATCTAGAGTCCGCAACCCAGCAGGCTCTTGCCGTCTCGAGCGTCGCGCACAGCATCCAGCGACGTGCGATCGTCTGGGATCGGATCCATCAGTGTTTAAACACCGAGAAAAACAAGCTCGATTCCGAGAGGTTCGTGTCGACTCGGAGTTCGGAACTGGATTTCCAAAAGCTCGCTGAAGATTTGGCCGTCGTTCGCACTGCGTTGCGAGGAACCTCCGACGCGGAGAACTGGACCGAGTTTTTGATGCTCGATCGGATCGAGGAACTGTCCAATGGCACTCTCTCGACTCAGGCTCAGCAAGTACAAGCTGCCCAGGAGTTTCTCGGTCGCTTGACCTTCAGTCGAGTCACGGTCGATCAGAAAAAGGTTCTTTCCAGCCGAGAGATCCAAAGTTTGGCCGAAGACATCCGTCCACTTACGATCGTTCCGGTCGATTATCGCAAGCTATTGCTGGACATTGAGTCGATCGAGGAAAGCTCTGTACATCGCAACTGCGAAGACGTTGCTGAAACGATCCAGTCGCTGAGATTTGCTGATTCGCAAGCCCAGTACTCGATCGCAAATGCTCTGAACCAACAGTACCGCAATGCGAACATCCGTCTGAGCGTCTCGGAAGATTTTGTGAATCGATTGCTGCCCAAGGACCAGGTAACTTCGAAGCCAGTTCAGCAGAAGATCCTCGGAGCAGACACGCAGGGAGCAAGCCAGATTCAGACCAACCTTCGAGTCGATTTTCTACCCGACCCGAACGCTTGGAACATCGCGTTGAACCTCGATGGCAACATCCAGTCGAACACCCGCAGCAGCCGCAGCGGCGCGACCTTCTACAACGCGAGCAACGCCAAAGTACAGTCGGCTCGCGAAGTCCGCATCGACCCAACGTCGCTTTCGATCAACGGCCAACCAGCCCATGTGCAGTCGCAGGAATCGCTGCGCAAGTTCTCCACCAACTGGGATCAATTGCCGATCATCGGGGACATGTTTCGATACGTTGCTCAGCAAGAGTTCAATGAGAAGAAACCTGTCGCCAAGCGAATCTCTCAGCGATTGATCGCTAAACAGACCGACGACGAGTTCGACAAACAACTTCAAACGAAAATCGGTCAGGCCCAGGAACAATTCGACAAACGGCTCATCGGCCCGCTCCACTCGCTCGAGCTTCAGCCGATGATCCTCGATATGCAGTCGACCGACACGCGACTCATGGTCAGATACCGCGTCGCCGGGGTCAATCAAATCGCTGCCTATACCCCACGACCTCTGGCCCCCTCAGATAGCCTCCTGTCGCTCCAGTTGCATCAATCAGCGATCAATAATTTTATCGCTCAAGCTATCCCGACCGAACGCGATTGGACCATCCGACAGCTTGCTGACAAGATTGCTCAAATCCTGCAAGAGCCAGAGTTTGCACTTCCCGAAGACACCCCCGAGGATGTGATCATCCGCTTCATGGATGTTCATCCGATGACCGTCGAATTTGCCGAAGGTCGCATGTGGCTGACCCTCCGAGTTGCTTCGCTCGAACAGCCCGGACGGATTCAACTCAAGAACTTTACGGTCAAAACGTCTTACATTCCCGAGGTCCAAGGCCTGAGTGCATCCCTCCAGAGAGATCCTCTGATCAGCGTCGATGGACACCGACTCGGCTCCAAGGATCGCTTCCCAATCCGAGCCATCTTCTCCAAAGTTTTCGCTGGCAACTCGTCGGTTCCTATGGTTGCTCAGTCACTGGTAAACAACCCGCTGGCTCAAGGGATGAAAGTCTCACAACTGCAGATGGAGCAAGGCTGGTTAGCGATCGCTGTTTCGGATTCGCAGGAGGCGGTCGAACCTAGCCAACCTCCAGTCGTCGATCCAATTGCAAGCGGATCGGCCAAAAGGCAATTGCGCTAATCAGTCAGATCAGTCAGATCAGGCTTGCTTAAAGAATCTCGCTCAGGTCTCGCGAGCCTGGGATATCCTGAGGCCATCGTGTCCAGATCGGTGTCAGGTCCTGGACCTTCTTCTTGTAGTCGTTCTCTAGCGTGGTCTTTTTGGTCTTGAGGATCGATTCCTTGATCTCCCCTTGGGCTTGGGGGAAGGTCATTTCATAAGCGTTCTGGCGTTCGAGAACCTCGACGACATGGAATCCCTCGGAGTCCTCGATGACTTGGCTCAAGGCCCTCACGGGGATCGAAAACACCGTTTCGTCGATCGAACTGCTCTTGAGCGCTCCGCGGCGGGTCCAGTCAAAGTTGCCACCCTCGTCTGCGGAGAACCCCGTCGATAGCTTCTTGGCGACCGCTTCAAAGGGTGCACCACCAAAATAAACCTGGTTCCACATCTCGACGATGGCTTGATAAGCCGCCTCGCGGTTGGAGTATTTACTGAATACCGCTGACATGATCCGAAACTTGGCCCGCGCCGGACGTTTCCACTGATCGGGATGCTGGTCGTAGTAGTCTTGCATCTCATCGAGAAAAACCGTCGGCTTCTCCTTGACCCCCTCTCGGAGTGCCTGATCAGCCCATACTTGTTCTGCGAAAGCTCGCATCATCGAAGCAAGCGAGGTTCCTTGTTCCTCTAGCAGTTTGATAAACTCGGCTTCCGTTTCAAGCTTGGACTTCTTGACCTGCTCTGGCAGAACCTTCGTGCGAAAGATCTCGGCCGTCTTGGACATCATCTTGGAACGAATGTCGTCTCGCTCCTTCTTGGGCTTGCCGGCTGCCTGCGAATTGACGAAATGCTGCGCAAGGCATTTCTGCTGGATCGACATCTTCAGGGACTTGCGTAGATGCATCTGAAACTCAGGGTTGCCGAGCATCTCAGCGGTGACTTTCTCGGCTGGAAAAAGATCGCCCACCAGCACCCTCTCTTCACCTACCACGGCGATGACATAACTGGCCGCAAACAACTCACCAGCCCCAGGGGACTGCGAACCATCGGCCAGATCGTTTGCTGAGGCTTGCTGAACCTGCCCCCGGCAATCTCCGGACCCTGAGGCGATCAGCAGAAAAATGCAGAACAACCCCGCCGTGATTTTCCGAGCGTTGTGAAAATGAGGCATCCGGTGCCATCCCGAGAAAAGAATCCTTAAAACCACTCCATCCACAGTTCCGATGGAGACTTGTTATGCACAATACGCGATCTGAGCCTACAGACGCAAGATCGCTCGCAGGACTGCTAGCAAATCGAGGCTTGCTAACAACTCGGCTACGTTGGGCTCGGAACCAGCCCCTGCAGCGGGCTTCGCAATGTCGGGCTTCGCAGTGTCGGGTTTATAAAGGCTGGACTTGTTAGGACCAGGTTTATAAGGGCCCGGCTTATGAAGGCTGGGTGCGTTAGGGCTGGGTTTGTTGGGGCTGGGGACCACATCGTCGGCCAAAGACCAATAGGCTTGCAGGTCCCTTTCAACCAATCTGAGTTTCCCGGTGTGTTTTTGGGCCAGCTGTGAGATCCGGCGATGGTCGCTGTAGGAAAACCGCAAAAAATGGTTCTGTAAATCGATGGCCTTGATCGACCACAAGGTAGCATCCATCCGAAGCTCGGCGATTTCGAGCAAGCGCTCGACTGGACGGGGAATTTGACCGAATCGGTCTTCGAGCTCCTGGCGCATTTGACTGATCGACTGGATATCTTGCAGACGGCTGATGCGTCGGTACACATCGATCTTGTGCCGCATGTCCTGGATGTACTCGGGGGGCAGATAAGCTTCGACGGGCAGTTGGACATCGACATCGAGGCTCAGCTTCAACGGCGACTTGGTCATCTGCCGGACTGCTTGGTCGAGCAGTTGACAATACAGTTCGTAGCCCACGGCGGCGATGTGACCGCTTTGCTGGGTTCCGAGCAGGTTACCTGCACCGCGGATCTCCAAGTCCCGCATGGCGATCCCAAAACCTGCCCCGAGTTGGGAGAACTCTTCGATGGCATGAAGTCTGCGGGCCGCATCGGGATTCAGGTGCTTGTTGCGATCCACCAGCAGGTAGCAGTGGGCTTGGTGGCGGTATCTGCCGACGCGACCTCGCAGCTGATGTAGCTCTGAGAGCCCATAGCGGTCAGCTTCGTCGATGAACATCGTGTTGGCATTCGAGATATCCAATCCGCTTTCGATGATGGTCGTCGAGAGCAAGATATCTGCGCGATGCTCGATGAAGTCGAGCATGACTTGTTCGAGTCCATGTTCGGCCATCTGTCCATGCCCGATTACGATCCGGGCCTCAGGAGCGATGCGTTGGAGTTTCGCCGCAACGCTATGCATGTCTTCGATGCGATTGTGCACAAAGTAGATCTGTCCATCGCGGTTGAGTTCCCGGAGGATGGCGTTGCGAATCATGGCATCGTTCCATCGCACCACGCGAGTTTCGATCGACATGCGATCCTCGGGAGGTGTTTCGAGGTTCGAGATGTCGCGGATTCCAACCAGGGACATGTGCAGCGTCCGAGGGATCGGCGTTGCCGAGAGGGTCAATACGTCGACCTTGGTCGTTGTCTTCTTGATACGCTCTTTGAGTTCGACCCCAAACTTTTGCTCTTCGTCGACGATCAGCAGCCCAAGGTTGAAGAACTTCACATCCGCCGAAGCCAACCGATGCGTGCCGATGAGGATATCGACTTGTCCATTGGCCAATTTCTTGAGCGTTTCGCTTTGCTCTGCACCGGTTTCAAAGCGACTGATTTTGGCGATCTCGAAAGGGAATTCAGCCATCCGTCGACGGAAGGATTTGTAGTGCTGTTCGGCGAGCACCGTGGTCGGCACGAGCACGGCAACTTGGTAGCCACTTTCGACCGCTTTGAAGGCCGCCCGCATGGCGACTTCGGTTTTTCCAAAGCCCACATCGCCACAGATGAGCCTCTCCATCGGACGGTTCGAGATCATGTCCTTTTTGGTCGCTTCGATCGCCGTCAATTGATCGGGTGTCTCCTCGTATGGAAAGGAGGCTTCGAATTGCTTTTGCCAAATCGAGTCGGGCTTGAAGGTGATACCGGTCTGAGCTTGGCGTTGGGCTTGGAGTTCCAGAAGCTCGGCCGCCATGTCTTGGACGGCGGTTTGAGCCGCTTGTTTTTGGCGAGCCCAAGCCTGTCCGCCGATCTTGGCCAATTTCGGACGCGTCTTGGTGCCGCCGATGTATCGCTGAACAAGATCGATATTAGCAGTCGGTACGTAGAGTTTGGTTCCGCCGTCGAACTCGAGCGTTAGATGCTCGACCTTTTGCCCCTCCTTGCTGATGATCTCCATCCCGAGATAGATCCCAATGCCGTGGGACAAATGGACCACCAAGTCCCCTGGTCTGAGATCCAAAAAGGTATCGATGGCTCTCGAAGCATGCTTGCGGCTGGCTCGTTTGAGCATCGCGCGCCTGAGGATTTGATTAACCGTCAGGATAAAGGCCCCATGGGGTATCTCAAACCCGCTGCTGAGCAGACCGACGACGAGCACCACGCGGCCTGTCTTGGCCGCTTGGCACGATTCGAGAATCTCCCGCATCCGAGATAATTCCCCGTCGTTGATGCAGACAATCACCGCGCGGCGGTCTGAACCCAAACAAGCGTCGATCTCTTTGGGTATGTTTTCGAGTTCACCGCCAATGCGTTGTACATCGCTGATCGGGATTCGGATCAACTCGCCGGGGTGTCCTTCGGCGGCCAGTTGTCCGATCTGAGCAAATGCGAGCGTTTCGAGTCGCTGGTAGACTTCGATCGGGTCGCGAAAACGCTCTGGGAAGGGGATCCGATCGCGAAATGCGGCGGCATGATGCAGCCCTGCAGTCGGTTCGCTAAACAAGACCATCCAATCCTCGCTGCAGTAATCCAGCAGGACGGCCTGCTCGCGCGTGGCCTCCTTGGCAGCCAGTAGATCGACGCGATCGACGCGCTGGATCGAACGCTGTGAGACGGTGTCAAAGGATCGGATCGATTCGATTTCGTTGTCGAAAAATTCGATCCGGTATGGCTCCGCAGAATCGGGTGGAAAGACATCCAGGATTCCACCCCGCGCGGTGAATTCACCCGCCATCTGCACAGCCGTAGTCACACGGTACCCAGCACCGGCGAGCCACTGCTTGAGCTCAGAGAGCTGGACCGTTTTGCCGACCTCCAAGACCCGTCGATCGTTGCGCAGTTGGTCCGGGCTCGGCACGCTGCACATGAGGGCCTGGAGCGTCGTAACAAGGATCGGAGGTATGCTGTGCAAACCCATCCGGTAGCGATCGATCTGCGCGAGGACTTGTAAGCGCTGGATCACTTCCTGCTGTTGGAGCGAGTCCTCGTCGGGGTCCTCGGAGGCAGGGGGAAAGACAAGGCATGAGTTATCGTGAAAAAATTCGATATCGCGAGCCAGGGTCTCAGCGTCCTGATGGTGAGCAACGAGGATCAGCAGCGGACGTCGCGTGAGCCTCTGCGCGGCACAGGCCAGCGGGGCCACTGCGCCGAGCCAAGCCCCATCCCAGTAAAAAGTTTCCTTGCGAACCCAGCGGTCCAGCCCCGAGCGAAAGTCGGCAAGATCGACAATCGCATCGAGGAACGCCGGTGCGGGGTTGGCTTGCGGTCGATCGTTGGAAGCCGGCTCTTGCTCGGCGGGCTCTGCCTCCAGAACTTCTGTTTCGGACCGCTCTGGTATCGGGGGCTGTGTGCCGTCAGACTGTGAGCCGTCAGACTTAGGTTTCGCGGACGATTTCTTTTTTGCAGGCCGTTTGGTTTTGCTCTTGGGTTCGGCCCTCGCCGGCGACTCGACGCATTCTTGAAACTCAAGATCTGAGTCTGCCTGAGAGTCTGCCTGAGAGTCGGCCTGAGAGGCGGCCTGAGAGTCACCTGGGTTCCCGCGAATAAAATCCGCTAGAGTTCGTTTGGCTTTCGTGGGTCGAGATTTCATCGCATCGATTAGAATCTAAAATCCGTTCGGCTTGGGGGTGGATCCCTCAAGCCGCGAAAAACCTTACGAAGAAAGCTGAATTGAGCCCATGATATCGAGCAAGCAGTGTAACCGATTCCCAACCGTTCGAGCCATTCGTCTTGCAACGATTTGCAGCTTAGTTTTGGCGATAGCCTTGGTGGGCCGGCATGCCCATGCCCAGCTTGATTCGCGGCCGCAGAGCGATCCGCGGGCCGAGTACATCCGAGCCAACTATACGAAATCCGAGGTTCGCATCCGCATGCGAGACGGGGTCGAGCTCTTTACGAGCATCTATGCACCGAACGATCCGGACCCTTCCAAAACCTATCCGATTCTATTGACGCGAACACCCTACAGCGTCGGGCCGTACGGTTTGAATGCGTACAAATCGCGGTTGGGCCCAAGTCCCGAGTTTGAAAAGAACCGTTACATTTTCGTCTTCCAAGACGTCCGCGGGCGATACATGAGTGGCGGCGAGTTTGTCAACATGCGGCCGCATGTACCCAAAGTCCCTGGGGCCAGTCCCGCGATCGACGAGAGCACAGATACTTACGATACGATCGAGTATTTGGTCAAGTCCGTGCCTGGAAACAATGGCCGAGTCGGTCAGTGGGGAATTTCTTATCCGGGCTTTTATAGTTCCGCCGGAATGATCGATTCGCATCCGGCATTGCGGGCCGTATCGCCGCAAGCACCGATTGCCGATTGGTTTTTTGACGATTTCCATCGCAACGGAGCTTTTGTTTTGCCGATGGGTTTTGGATTCTTTTCATCGTTTGGCAAAGTCAGGCCTGAACCGACGAGCGAATCGGCGAGCGGGTTTCAGTACCCGACCAAGGACGGCTATCAATTCTTTCTTGAGCTCGGGCCGTTGAGCAATGTGGACGCCAAGTACTTTAAGGACGAGATCGGGTTTTGGAACGATTTGGAGCAGCATCCCAATTACGACGAGTTTTGGCAGGCCAGGAACATTCTCCCTCATTTGAAGAACATCAAAGCGGCGGTGCTCACGGTAGGGGGATGGTACGACACCGAAGATTTGTATGGGCCG
>CAILTZ010000891.1 GCA_903837255.1 uncultured Pirellula sp.
AGCCTGAGCCTGAGCCTGAGCCTGAGCCTGAGCCTGAGCCTGAAGTGCTCGATGAGGCCACAAAACTCTTGGTCTGAGGGCCAACATTCAATCCGACGTAATCGAATACACCTTGGGTCATTCGAAGTGGATCTAAGCAGAACTCCTCGAAGTAAACCAGTTTGTAATTCGGCATCCCCTTCCCATCCAAGATGGCTTGCTCGTTGATGATAAGCCATATGTAGGCGAGTCGTTCGACTTCTGTCAATAGGTCCCAATCCCGAAGCTTGAGCCCCAACTGCTGCGCAAACTTGGTCCCGACCACGTAATCGAAAATACCGAGGTCTTGGCTGGTAGGCACACCGCCCCTCAATAGCTTTTTGCTCTGGCCTCGCATTACCGAATCGACGAAGCCACACGGATGGCGAACCACATGCAGTAACTTCTGCTCGGGAATCGCTCGCAACATGCACCCAACGTTGCCTGTTTGCTCGACGCTCTTCCAAACGGTCAATTTCGCGCGATCCATACACTTCGGCCAAGTGTTAAGGATCGGAGCAAAACCGAACCTGTTGAGCACTTGCTCGATTCGCAGTCTTCCAAAGAAGGCTTGGTAAGAGACCCTTTCAGCAATCGATCGGGGGAAGTTTTTGGAAAACGATGGTCTTTTGAGCATCGAGCGCGACGCACAGGTCGATCTGAGTCCCGCCAAGTACTTGCGGATGTAGGGTTCCCATCCTGCATACTCCTGGGCCTCGGTCGTGTAGGGCAGGCAAGGTATCCGTTTGATGTAGTCAGGCTCGTGTAGGTACACGACTTCCGGACTGCTATCGAGGACTTTACCAATCCAAGTTGTCCCGGACCGCATGAGCCCGAGAATGGCTAAATAGTTCACTTGCTGTACCGGAGTAAAATCAATGGAGTACGAAAAATCGGGAACCTCGACATTAGCGGGGCGTGTCTGCATTCCTTCTCCAACTTCCTGTATTAGGCTGCTCCTCCGGTAAGGTGCACCTTGTGCTGGAAGTTGATGGCTGGACATCGAACAACTCTCTTTATCAGAGCGAAAATCGGATTAAATCAAAAGTACCTACAGCTTGACACTTGCTCGGGGACTAGAGCGCGCGAAAATCCCAAAGACGCAACTTCTTGCAGTTCAACCTGAGCTCGGATTGTCCTACAAAACTTGATCTTTGTCCAACGATTTATCGATCTATTCAACAAAAAGTATCGAAGTTTGAAACTTGGTCTCTGGGCAAAACGGAACGAATCAATAGCTCTTAGTGTCTGCCATTCTAGGAGCATTCCGAGATTGATCTGATCCAGATCATCGAAGGTGCGCTCATGGCCCCACCGGCGTGAAGACGAATGGTGGCCACACTTGCGTGTGACGATCGAAAAAGCGGTGAAGACCCAATTGATTTTTTTGCTTTCCATGGAATTAACTCCATTTACGAATTATCCTCAGTTTTCATCGAGAGGGATGGGTGTTGATTTCATCGATCAACCCCCGTTCGGCGATCTTCGCGGCGGCCTCCCAGGTATAATTACTAGTAACCCAGGTGCGATTTTCAGAACCGCTGATCTTGCGTTTATTCTCATCCGTCCACATCCCCTCCAAATGGTCAACCCACTGTTTTGTGGAATTGGCTGTAAGTAACGGGCAGTCTACCAAGGAAACTCCGTTCATTGCTTTGGCAGATGCGATGACAGGCATTTCCATCGCAGCGGCTTCAAGCAATTTGTTTTTAATACCACCACCGCTGACAAATGGCAACACGACAATTTGGCACTGTTGCACCTCGGACCTCAAATCGGGCAGGTCAATGGTCAATTCGAATCCAAATCGCTTGTGTAGCTCGCGGATCGATGCTTGTGGGCAAAAGCCAAAGACCTTCCATACCGCATCGGGATGTTTTTGACGGATCGTCTTCCAGACGTTTTCACCGAACCAACGAACAGCATCCAGGTTGGGTCCAAAATCGAGCCGGCCCCAAAACACGCAGCTCTTGGCTATCTTCTCCACAGGCACCGGGCAATAATGATCTGCATCCACGCCATTGGGCAACACCTTGATATTCTTGGCGCCCATGACCCAACGCAGGGCCGTTTTATCCTTGTTGGAGACCGCCCATACGCAGTCGGTGGTGGAATTGAACGCTCGTTCATAGAGCCCTTTAACTACGCCATCTTTGATCTCATGCCAAGTGTTTCGGCGCAGCAATCGGAACTGAGACCAGTGGTGCCATAGCCACTCGTCGGCAGCATACCAGACCCGATGTGCCCCTCGAACACAGGACAAGTAGGGCAGCACGTGCAACCCTACGACGACCACGGCATCGAATTTTTCCTTGTCGACCAATTCGGCGATTTGATGCGGCCGCGCAGGATCGATGCCCCAATACGAGACGAATCGTCCTTGCAAGCCCGGCAATTTTACCGCGTTGCCCGGTGTAGGGAGATTACCGAAACGTTCGTTGTATACCAAATCGATCCCTTGCACCGATCGCTCGCTCGTCGGATTCGACGTTAGCAGGCCAATGCTGTGCCCAAGACGACTGAGTTCTTGCATCATGTGAAAGCCGTGAACATCATGCCCGCTTGAGCGGGGAAAGTTCTGGCTTTCTTTAACAAAAAGGATTCTCATCAAGTTTACTTTGCGTTTTCTCTGTGTTTAATTAATCAAGCAATCTAGTGGCTCAAGCCATCAACTTCAGATCCTCAATGAGCAAAACCAGCGCTCGTGCTCGTGCTCGTGCTCGTGCTCGTCCTCGTACTCGTACTCGTACTCGTACTCGTACTCGTACTCAAGACCA
>CAILTZ010000892.1 GCA_903837255.1 uncultured Pirellula sp.
AACACCGCCAACACCTATGCAATGCCCGGTGGTGCTTGGGGTGCCTTTGAAAGCACCATGATCGACCTGACTCGCTACTCATCGAGCGATCAGCCGGTCATGTACTTCAACTACAACGTCCGCACTGAAAACGCCACTGCTAACAATGATGGAAACATCTTCGGCGACGGAGCGGGTCAAGCCTTTATGGACTCGTTCCGAGTTTATGGTGCAGGCGAAGATGGACAGTGGGTTCTGCTGACAACCAACAACTCAGCAGGTTACGTCGACCAATCCTACGCCGACGGTTTACCCTTCCCACCCTATAGCGAATACGATGTTCCTCGAAACGGAAACCAAGATGCCTTCGGACGTAGCTTCATAACCTCCTCGGCTTTCGATAACCAAGGATGGCGTCAAGCTCGCGTGAACCTTGGTCCTTTGGCCGGCAAGAGCGATGTCAAGATCCGATTTGAGTTCAATTCCGGTGGCGATTTCCGCACCAATGATCCAACCCGCGGTGGGTATGAACTCTCTGCTATCCCCGGCCAGCGAATCTCCGATGGATCGACCTTCCAGATTGTTTCTCCCACGTCGGCCGTCACCTTCGAATTCGATCTGGGATTGGTGCTCAATGTCCCAAGCGGTAGGAGCTTCAAGAACGGTGATCAACTCAAGATCGGCACTGACATCTACACGTTTGCAGCGACCGCAGGGGCCAAACAGATTCCGTTCTCGCTGACCGATAGCCCAGACATGATTGCTGCATCGATCAACACGGTTCTGACTGCCAACGGCTACCGAGTCCTCACGAGCACAGGCTCGCGGAACATCTTGAATGTGACCCACAGAAATGGCTCGCCACTGGCCGATTCGGTTCTGCCGACCGATTACGATATGATCGGGCCCGATGATGCGATAATCACCGGAAAACCTGGAGTCGCCGCAGGAAACACGCGTGTTTCAATCGACAACACGCTTCCTGCAACGCAAACCGCTCAAAATCCGATCCTAGCTCGAGGCGATTTCTACGCAGATGGTTTGATCTCTTTTGCAGATCTTGCACCACTAAACAGATACAATACCGGAAGTGTCGCACCTATCGCAGCCTTACAGAACCCGACTGCTGCTCTGGGCCAACCAGATTACGTCGGGAATCTTGAGCCGACAGCCACCAGCCGAGGGGCCGTGTCGCTGGGCCGTGGTGGTTCAATGGTTGTCCAGTTTGCGGACAACTACCTAACTGCCTCCGGAGACAATCTTCCTGACTTGGCAGTCTACGAAGTCGGGACCTCCGAAAACGTTTTCGTCGAAGTCAGCTACGATGGAATCACCTACACCTCCGTAGGGACTATTTCCGGCACCAACCGATACGTCGACCTGGATGCGTTCGGGTTTGGTACCGATAGCCTGCTTCGCTACGTACGATTGACGGACGATCCGAACCAAGGTGCCAATGCCGGCAACTCGGTGGGTGCTGATATCGATGCCGTCGGTGCTCTCTCAAGCCGCCAAAGAAACGTTCGAGATGAGATCCGTACCGCCCTAGCCGGTTCATTCAACGTCGCCGGCCAACAGAACAATACCGAAGTTTGGAGATATTACGGCGATACCATTTTGATCTATGGATCGGCAGCTTGGCAAGTAGCCGACCCTGGCGTTCTACGTTACAGCGGCGGTGGACGTGTCGGTGATAACTTCGGCCCAGCCGATACGAATTTCCCACTCACCCAAGCAGCCCGCCGTGCATTGAGTAACGGGACCTCTCGCGGTACGCCTACAGCTCCGATGAGCGTAACGATCGATGATATCGTCCTGAGCTTTGCCGAGCGAGGAGAGATGGTAACCAACGGCCAAGCTCTGCAGCCGGTGTTTCTGCCGACCTTCCAGTATGAACTCTACGGAGGACCCAACGGAGCTGGGGCCAAGGAACTAGAAACCGGTGCCTACCAACTCGAAATGCGCACCGCCCCGGATTACGGAAAAACCGAGGGTCAAGCCCTTGCGATCGCTCCGGTACCCTTCGTTGGTCCCAAGGGTCGTACGTTTGACACCAACGATCGCTTGCTCAAAGCCATGGCCATCGATACCACGGGTCTGGCAGGCCGCATCGGTGATGGTTACTCGTTTACCGTCAGCAACGGCGTGAACGAAGTCACCTTTGAATTCAACGTGTTTACGACGGCAAACGCCAGCGATCCGGCCTACCGTCCCGAGATTCCAGGTCGGTTTCGCATCGCCCTGTCACCTAACGCATCGGACAACGAGATCGCTCTAGCGGTCCGAGATGCGATCAACGATGCTGCCGTCCGCGCATTGTTGGGGCTAACCGCAGAAAACAACGGAGATATGTTCGGCACCGCCTTGTACGATGGTGCCCACGCTTCGACGATCCAATTCAACGGAAACGCTGCATCGGATCTGTTCGCCAACTCCGCGTTCGTTTTCAACGATGCCAACGGCAACCCTGTCCTGGTCCCTAATGCCTTGGGCAATCTCGTACCGCTTGGGTTCAACACCATCAAGTACGGTCAGGATACCCAGTGGGGCGAAGACGCAGGCGATGCAAATATTATCCGCGACCAAGGTCAATTGATCATCTCCGGAGTCGCCGTTTCCCGCTCATCGCAGTACGGAATCAACATGATTCCGGCCCCCCGCGATCTGAGCGATCGATTCATCAACATGGATCAAATCTCCCTGCAACCCCTTGCGACTCGCCAAGTCCCGATCTCGACCGAAACCGGTAACCGACCCTACCCTGGCTCGGTTCGCAACTTGATCACCTTGAACAATAGCCGCTTGGCTCCCGGAGCGGTGATCGTCAACAACATCCTAGCTGGCAACGCCAGCGGAGGTATCCGTGTCGGTGGCGACGTCGCGTTTGCCAACGAAGCCCCATCTCCAGTGACTGTCACGCGGATCGTTAACAATACGATCTACGGATTGAATACCGGTGCAGGCCAATCGGGCATCGAAGTCGAAGCCAATACGAGCCCAACGATCCTTAGCAATATCCTCGCGAACCTAGCTCGCGGGATCAACGTCGCCAACGATCCAGCCCTGCAAAGCTCGATTGTTATCGGTGCGAACCTCTACCAAGGCAACGCGGCGAACATCGTCCCTGCAGCACTCAACGGCTCTCAATCCTTCCCGATAACCTTGACGGCCTCCGAGCCGCTCTTCATGGACCCAACCCGCGATCGGTTCTATCTCAAAGCCCTCTCGCGTGCCATCGACTCGTCGATCGCCTCGCTCGAGGACCGCAACTTGCTCGACCAAGTTCGCTCGGCAGTGGGCCTGCCCACGAGCCCGATCATCGCTCCGGAATTCGATGCCTATGGACTTCTCCGCAGCGACGATCCGTCGGTGAGCACCCCAGGTGGTCTGGGTTCCAATGTGTTTGCCGATCGCGGTGCACTCGACCGTGTCGATTTGGACGGCCCTCTGGCTGTCTTGCAACGTCCTTTGGACAACGATTCTGCACAGGTCGATCTCGATGGATCGAACACCTATGTGCAACTCAAGTCCGGCAATATCGACTACTTCGAAATCCTTATCGATGAACGACAAGGAACCGGTCCGGATCCGCTAACGATCACCCAAGACAACGTCGTGCTGACCGAAAACGGTCGTATGCTCAGCCCTGGCGTTGACTACGTCTTTGGATATAGCTTCAACAGCCGTACCATCCGTCTGACACCGCTGGCTGGTTTCTGGCGCCAAGACAGCGTCTATGAACTGACATTGATCAACAAGCCCACAGTACGAGTCATCGCTCCAGACGATGCCGTCAACCGAGTCGATGGCGATCGCTTCACCGTTTCGCTCGCAGGTGGCGGAACCAAATCTCTGGAACTAGACAGCGGATTTATCCTGACGGTTCCAGCAGGGGGTGTGGCCGATGGCCAAACCTTCACCTACACACCCGCCGGTGGGGAAACCATTACCTTCGAATTCAATTCCGCAGGTAACGCGCAAACGCTGTTCAACACCAAAGTGATCTCCTTCTCGGCTAGCGATACGCCGGATCAACTCGCGGCTAAAATCACTGCGGTCGTCAATCCGCTGATCCGCCAAAACGGATGGCCTGTCCAGGCTATCCCAGGCGGCCGCGTTGTCGTCGGCGGAAACGTCGGAGATACCATGAACGTGACGAGCTCCTCGCTTGTCCTCTCGGGCAGACCCGGCGTACAAGCCGGTGCAATTCCCGTCAAGTTCTTACCGATCAACGGCTTCGATGCCATCGCCATGTCTACGGCCTTGACCCAAGCCCTCAATCAAGTCGGCTCGGGTGTGAAAGCTTACTCGCTGGCAAACGGTTTGGTCTTCGTCGAAGGTGTCAATTCGATCACCGGCATGGCTGCCTCCTTGACGATTCCTGCTATCCAGGACTTGGCCGGAAACAACCTCCAAGCCAACCGCGCCAACTCGCTGACCCAGTTCACCATCCTGATGCCTGAGGTTGCTGTCGATTACGGCGATGCGATCGAACGTCCGGGAACAGGATCCAATAGCAGCACCCTCCTTGCAAACAACGGTGTTCGTCACGGCCTGTATCCAGACGATGCGAACCTGCTGGTGCTCGGTGCCTATGCCGACGGCGAAACCGACGGCCAACCGTCCGCTGCAGCCGATGGCGACGACTTTGACTCTGCGATCGACTTTGGAACCCTTGCAAACTTCTTGAGCGTCTCGAACAAAGGTCCTGCTCGGCTCTCAACCTCTGCATTCAGCCCATCGATGGTTGGCAAGTCGATCACGATCTCGGATACCGTCTCGAAGTCGGTCACCTATGAGTTCACCAACGGTGGCTCTGTGGTAATCCCGGGTGCCCGCGCCGTGAAACTCGCCGGTGCAGTAACTGCCGCCGATGTGGCTTCAAGGTTGCAAGCGGTTATCCTCGCATCGATCCTCGATGGTAGCATCACCGGAATCCACGCAATTGCGACCGGCAACATCCTATCGCTCGGTGGTTCCAGCGGTCATCG
Organism: uncultured Pirellula sp.; assembly: GCA_903837255.1. Lineage (GTDB taxonomy): Bacteria > Planctomycetota > Planctomycetia > Pirellulales > Pirellulaceae > JBKCUI01. The sequence goes on from CAILTZ010000892.1 coordinate 4,971, forward strand.
ATTCGATCTATCGAATGCTGTAGGGGCCGTTGCTCGTGTGCAATCAGGAACCAACGAAGTCCTCGTGCAGTCGGATTTGACTGGCCTTGCCGCTGGCAACACTATGTTCCTAACCGATGGTTACGGTAACCAAGTCGGCTTCCAAGTCATCGACACCAACCCATTGGCTACCCCAACGGTTCTCGGTGTAGGAAATGTAGCTGTATCGGTCAACCTTTCGACGGTCACCCCAAACAGCTTGGCATCTGCATTGGCAGCAGCGATCAATAAAGCCATAGGCGATTCGAAGCTCAAGCTGCCGACAGTCACTGTTGTCAACAACGCCCTAACCGTCTCGGCCGACGACGAAGAAGGTGTTCAATTCGGAAGCTGGTTCAACGCCAACTCGCTATCGACTCCAGTCATCCTGACCTCTTCTGCAACCGGCTTTGTCGATGCTTGGATCGATTGGAATCAAGACAACGATTTCGAAGACGCCGGTGAACGCATTCTATCGGCTCAACCGGTCGTGGCCGGAGCCAATACGTTCTACGTCACGACTCCAGCAAACGCTGCAATCGGCTTTACGACCGCAAGGTTCCGACTCAGTAGCACCGGCGGTCTGTTCACCTACGGACTGGGCATCGGTGGTGAAGTCGAAGACCATCTGATCGAAGTCCTCGCCGGTTCGCCACCGGTTGCCAAAAACGACAGTTTCATCGTCGCCGAAGACAATGTACTGATCGTTCCTGCCGCGGGTGTTTTGACCAACGACACCGATTCGGATACCCAACCGGTCCAGGTCTTCGATTCGGATTTGACAACTCCCGGAGTCCAACCCGTACGCGGTCCTCAGCACGGTTATCTAACAATCTCGGCCGATGGATCTTTTGTTTACCTTCCAAAACAGGACTTCTTCGGTACCGACACCTTCGTCTACCTGGCCACCGATCCTCGCATGACCAGCAATGTTGCCGCAACCGTGACCATCACCGTCACGCCGGTCAACGATGCTCCGGTCGCTGTCGACGATGTGGAAACCATCAACGAAGATCAAACGATCACCTGGGACGGATCACGCTTCACGGCCAATGACCGAACTCAACCGGATCGACCCGCTGGAACCGATGGAGACATCTACGATACCAACGAGTCGGGCCAAATCCTTCGTGTCGTCGATGCCGAACTCGTTACGGACCGAGGTCTGGGCGAAACGCTCACCCTCATCAACAACCGGATCACCTACACCCCACCGACCGACTACAACAACCTGATCAACGGACCAGTCCTGGTCCGTATCCTCATCGAAGACTCCGGCGTTGCCGGTGGCGATGAACAGCCCAAGCGTCCAGGAATGGACGATATGCCTCCTACCTTGATCTACAGCACCCTGACGATCAACATCAACGATGTGAACGATCCGCCGCTGTTCAACATCCCACGGCCGACTCAGACACCTCTGGAAGACGCTAGCGTCAGTGCTCCTGGATTCCTGAACCTGATTTTCCCAGGCAAGCCCACCACCGATGATGAACTTGGTTTGGTCACAGGACTGCCAGCACAAACG
>CAILTZ010000893.1 GCA_903837255.1 uncultured Pirellula sp.
ATGTCCTCTTCTGGCTCAGGCCAATGGATTTGGTACAGGTCGATCGTCTCTACTTGCAGTCGACGCAGACTCTCCTCGCACTCCTTGCGTATCGATGCTGCTTTCAAGCATTTGATGATTTGCCGGTTTTCATCCCAACTGCGTTCGCATTTGGTGAACACGTAGGGTTTGGTTCCCGAGTACTGCTTGAGCGCCTCGGCGACGACTCGTTCGGAGTGGCCAAGTCCGTACACAGCGGCCGTATCGATCCAGTTGACTCCAGTCTCCAAAGCAGCGTGGATCGCGCGGATGCTCTCGGAATCATCCTGTTTGCTCCACGAGAACGCCCAGCCATCGCCACCGATGGCCCAAGCCCCGATTCCTACGGGGGTAATCATGAGATCCGAGTTACCCAGCTGTCGCTTGTCCATTTTCTTTTTAACTTGTTCTTTATCAACTTGAGTCAGGCAAATTCGTTCTAGAACGAATTTGTCTTGGTGCAGAGAAGGGTTCGAGGGACCAGATTCTAGCTTCTCGAAGCATATTTGTTCAGATGTGGTTCTCGGCGCTGCTTCTATTCCCGGAAGAAATATGCGAAAATCAGCACGAGGATTGTTTTGTTTGCCCGTCGACTTTTGAATGAGTTTTTGTGTCCCAAACGCCTGTTGCCAACCGAATCCAGGAATTGCGAGGGGCGGTATCGACTGCTGACCCAACCGCTTACTTGGTCGAAGGTCGGGTGATGCGACGGCTTCTGAGGAAGCGGTCCAAGCATCCGAGTCTGGCCGTGGTGCTTCCGCACGGCGAGAGCCAAGTTGTATCGGCTGAGGATGTTTTTTCAACGATCCTCCCAGACGAGCTCGGGCTCGGCTCTGCCCTGGGAGTTACCGGCGATGTGATTCTGCTGCAACTGCCGAGTGTGGATCAGTTGGAGCACTGGCCACTTGAGGATCTCAAGCTGCTGCTCTGGCGTCGACTCTTTCATGCCCAACTGGACCGTGAGTTGAACTATCTTCACGATCCACAGCGATTGGCCTTTGTCCAGTCCCAGATCGATTCGCTCGGACAGGTCGAATTTGACGAAGCCCATCACGTGCTTCGCAACGAAATGCGACTGCTGGTTCCTGATTCGCGAGTCGAGGCTTTTCGTGAATGGGTAGCTCACTACTGGGAGTTCCACGTCTTTGATCCAGGACGGATCGAAACATGGTTTCCATCGATGCATCAGATCGAGCAACTCGATCCCAAGATGCGACTGAAGCTGCCCATCGAGGAGATCTTGGCCAGGACCAAAATCGTTGGTGCAGCATCGATCGAAGCCCAGAGTCGCGAAGCCCAAGACGAGACGGTACTGAAGAATACGCAAAAGGGTTGGTCGATCGAATTGACCCAGGGGACATCGGAGCGAAAGTACCTCTGGTACATGCGGCGACGCGATCGTTCCACCGAAAGGGGCAATACGGTCCGAGCCATCTCCTCGTCGCTTCGAGCCGCGCGCTCTGCTCCGTCGAGGAGTAAGCGGTCCAAGGCCGAGTCGACGGCGGAATCCGATTTGCGATTGTTTGTGAAAAGATTGCGTGAAGCGATCGGTTTTCCGGCAACCGATAGCAACGACTGGCATGCGGTATTGATGGCTTTAGCCCAAAACGCCATCCAAGGTTTTTGGAACTCCGAAAAGCGTCTTTTGTATGATCTTCAAAAAGTCTGCCTCGACAAAGAACGGATATCCTATCGTGTCGACCTGCTGCGTTGGGTGACGTCTTTGGGTGCCAAGCCTCTTCGTAGACCCTTGTACAATTTGCAAGAGGTTCAGATGGCCAAGCATCTTGCGAGCGCCACGGCAAGGTTGGTGCAGGTGCGTTTAAGCGGCATTGAGCGCGAGAAGCTGACGATGTTGCTCGAACAAGCTTCACATCAAGCCGACAAGCAGATGCGTTCGAGGATACGCGAGCCACTTCGCAAGACACTCCTTGAAGTCGGGATGTCCCCCTCCTCGTTTCCTGAACGCGTGGCGATGGACAAGCTCGTCGAGGATGCGCTGGATTGCATCTCCGAGAGAGGCTACATCTCGATGGGATACTTCCGAGATGCTGTCAGCAAAAACGACTTAAAACTTCCCGATTTGCACGGGCTCAGGGAGGCTTGGTCGGGCGACCGCTTGCTCAAGGCGGATGATCGATTGGATCAGGTTCTCGATGGTGTTTATCGCCGAGGCGATTTTTATCTTCGATGGATTCAGATGATCAGCGCCATGTTCTTTGGGACCAGGAAGGGTCGATTCGCAACGCTGTTTCTTATCATCCCTTTCGGTGGCGCACTGGTTCTCATCGAGAGTATCAGCCACATATGGCATAAGATCGAAGCATGGACCGGACGCCATCCTGGCGGAAGCAAGGCTTTGGCGCAAGGCGATCAAGACACGGTCAAACCGCAAGATAGCGATTCTATGGCCGAATCGAGCCACGCGGTCGAGCCGGAGAGAACGCCTCGTGAAATTCCACTGCTTGGCGATCCACAAGACGAGACGGCTGTGAAATCGGACACAGATCCCTCGAGCACATGGAAACCGATGGACCGCTTCAGCCTGATCGACGCGGATCCCCAAGACCAGACGGTGTTGGTACCGCCCAAGACGGCGGACCAAGCGGTCGATCAGATCGTTACGAATCAGCTGAACATAATTCCGATGGTGATCCTTTTGGGGTTTTTCTTGATGGCTCTGATCCATCTACCCCGTTTTCGCTCGGGACTCTGGAAGATACTTCGCTGGATCGGTCAGATCCTCTACGCCCTGTGCATCCGATTGCCACAGAAGCTTCTGCCCTGGGATCTTATACGATCCATCCTAGAGAATCCCTGGACGCAATCGAGTTGGGCTTATGCGATCAAACCTGGAATCCTGATCATGGCCATCGAGTGGTTGGTGCATCGGACTTGGTCTGGGACGTCCGGCCAGTATTTGCGGATGATTGGAGAAGGAATCGTCTTGAGCGGTATGCTGAATTCCAGGATAGGCCGGGATGTCCAAGAGTCGGTCATTGAAGCCGTGGGAAGTGCATGGAATTTGGTGAGGCTTCGCTGGTTTGTCATGGCGATCGACTGGATTGTGGAATTTTTCCGGAGCATGCTGCTGGTCTTCGAGCGATTCCTTTATGCAGTCGACGAATGGCTCAGGTTCCACAGCCAAGAGAGCGTGCTATCGCTGATTGCAAAGGCAATCTTGGGGTTCGTCTGGTCGGTGATTTCCTTTCTCATCAGAATCTACATCAACTTGTTGATCGAACCGACGCTCCACCCAGTAAAGCACTTTCCGGTCGTGACCGTCGCGCACAAGATCTTCTTGCCAGTGTTGCTGATTTTGGCTGTCAACATGGAGGCGATCTTGAGCAGGTACATGAACAAAGCCTTGGCCATGTCGATCACATGGTTCAACATCGTGTTCCTTCCTGGATTTTTCGGATTCGCGGTTTGGGAGCTCAAAGAGAATTGGCGACTGTTTCGTCGAAACCGTTGGAAGAACCTTGGAGCCATTTCCGTCGGTAGTCACGGAGAGACCGTCGAGCGATTGCTCCGGCCAGGCTTTCACTCCGGTACGTTGCCCAAGCTCTTTCGGAGCATGCGTCGGCTGGAAAATGAGTCCGCCTCAGTCAAACGTTTCACCAAGCGCCGAGGGACGCTCAAGAAGCTTCATCATGTCACCGAGTACGTGCATCGATTTGTCGATCGAGATTTGGTTGCATTGGTCAACCAGAGTATGGACCAGCATGCGGGCCGACTCGTATGCACCGATGTCAAGGCTTCGACCAACAGCTTGTCGATCCACCTGGAGCTAAGGGACACCCATGCGGATTGTTCCGCATCCGGTCCCCTGGAGCTTGTGATCCAAGAGCAAAGCGGTTGGGTGGTCGCCTGGACACGCAGAGCCGGATGGCTGGACTTAGCCCCCGAGAAAACACATCGAACATTCGATCTAGCATTGCTGGGTTTCCTCCGAAAATGCGGTGTGTTTTTGGTTCGTGCTCAAGTCGATTCGGAGTTTGCCAAGGGTCGTCCATACGATGTCCAGGACCATGGCTTGGTCGTATGGTCCGATGATTCGTTCAAGGACGAGTGCTTTGTGAAGCTTGAAGGGCCCCATGTTTCGAGTTTTCATCCTAGCGGGCTGGCCAAGAAATTGGGGCTTTCAGAGGTGCCAGATCGCCGCTGGATATTTGCAGCCAGCGAAACGACTTGGGACCAGTGGGAGAAAGCCTGGGAAGAGCTCGTCGGCCAAAAGCCGGCGGATGGCCCAATGACCCAAAAAGGGGGGAATGCGATAGAATGAATAGCCTAAAGAGCCTTGAGAGAATACCTATGCACATCAACAGCGGGCGTTTGCTCGATCGATTCCTTCAATACGTGAAAATTGGAACGACTGCCAATCCCAATACCCAAGACTACCCCAGCAGCCGAGGCCAATGGCTATTGGGCGAGTTGCTTGTCAAACAAATGAAGTCCTTTGGGATCGAGGATGCCGAGCAAGACGTCCACGGATTGGTTTGGGGTACGGTCCCGGCGACGTGCACAGGCCCGTCACCAACAAGCCCAATACCTACGATCCTGTTTAACGCGCATCTGGATACATCACCCGAGGCCCCTGGGGACCATTGCAAACCGGAAGTGATCGAGCAGTATGCGGGCGGCGATATCCCGCTTGCTTGCGGGGATCACATCCAAGTCTCGCAGACCCCAGAGCTCGAGCGACTCCTGGGAAAGACGCTCGTGGTGACCGACGGGCGGACCCTTCTAGGTGCGGATGACAAGGCCGGGGTGGCGGCTATTATGGAAATGGCCAACTACTTGATGGAACGACCGGAGATCCCGCATGGGCCTTTGAGAATTCTTTTTACTTGCGACGAAGAGATAGGGCGTGGAACGCGACACTTTGATTTGAACAAGGCCGGTTCGATCGCCGGCTACACCCTCGATGGAGGGGCTTCGAGCACGATCGACGTCGAAACCTTTTCGGCGGACCTTGCCACCGTCAAATTCTACGGACACAACACCCACCCCTCGGTCGGCAAGGGGAAGATGGTCAATGCGCTCAAGGCCGCTGCGCGGTTCGTCGCGGAATTGCCCAGCGATAGGCTTTCGCCAGAGACGACCTGCGATCGAGAGGGGTTTCTGCATCCGTATGTCTTCCAAGGTTCCGTGTCGCAGGCCAGCGTGCAGATCCTGCTCAGGGATTTTGAGACTCCCAAGCTGGCGCAATACGCCTCGATGCTACGTAGGATGGCCGACGAAATGGTTCGCGACCAGCCGCGACTGAGCGTTGAAGTCCACATCGAAGAGCAGTATCGCAATTTGGGTGACAAGCTCCGCGAATTCCCAATCGCAGCCGACCTCGCCGAAGAGGCCTACAAGAGGCTTGGGCGCGATCCCAAGCAGGATGCGATCCGCGGAGGAAGCGACGGGTCGCTGATGTCC
>CAILTZ010000894.1 GCA_903837255.1 uncultured Pirellula sp.
ATTCGATACACCAGCCCGAAGATCCCCGCGACCAAAAGCGACTGAAACCACGGCCAACCCGGATGCATCCCCGCAAGCAACAGCCCCAAGACCAAAAGAATACCGCCAATAGCCCCAATCGTGGCTGACCCACTTGTGTCTGAGACAATCGAGGCCGACCCAGGATTGGTAACCGCAGCGGTGGCTACTCGCACCGGGTGATCCATCGCAATCGGTTCCTCGATGACCGGTTCGTCGTTGGCTGAACCGTATGCGATGAAGACCGTCAACCAAGCCCCGATCGCTGCACCCAGAGCATAGATCCCAACATCGCTGAAATCGCCGATCAATGGGAAAAGGTAATTCTGCGTGATCTCGATGACCAAACCAATCGCGATGCTCAATCCGATAGCCCACCCGATCGCGGTCCGGTAAAGAGACCTGAGCGAAGCGCTCGATGGAAATGGGAACTCCCGGTAGCGAACCATCACGTAGCAAGCGACCAATCCACCCAGAACGTTGAAGCTGATCACTTTACCCATCAGGTTTGTCAAGGCGCTGTATTCGGAGGTGTAGTAATACCGCAGCAGAGGATAAGTAAAGAAGCCCGACCAGCGATCTTGCAACTCAACCGGGTCAACCACCCAACGCTGCCAGCGACCTAGATAGGCTGCAAGCAAGCTTATCGACCAAACCCCAACAGCCATCGCCCAAACCCAACCTGTCCGGCGGGACCAATCCCAAAGACCACTAGGTCTTGCAAGCCATATTCCACAGGCCCCACCCAGCCAACCTGCAAACACATCTCCAGGGGACGTATACTTGCTAAAGATCGGGAGTTGGATGACTTCCAGCAACACTCCCAGTATCAATATCCAAATCCATCGGGCTGATTTGGATAAAATGGATACCCCGAGGATCCCAAAGGGGAGCATCCGCAGAGCCGATACGAGCAATCCCTGGAGCCATTCCTTGGTTGGGATGCTATGGGGCAAGAGCCCCCACTGGACTCGCCCAATCCGCGTTTTCTCAGACCACTCCGCTTGGCTCACCACCACATCGAGCGGATAGACCGAGTAGAGGACGCCCGCGATGCATGCAAAGAGTGCAAAAGCCGCAAGCCGATCTTCAAAACGTTCGATCCCAAAAAATCGAGCGACCGCATCGACCATCCGACGGCCAAGACCGAGCCAAAGGACAACTCCTGCCAATGCCCCAATCCAGCCGGCCAGGATGTCGTTGCGTGAGACCGTACGAGGCGGAAACCATACCTGAACAAGCTCGATCCCAAGGACCAAGGCAACCAAAAAAACAAGCACCAGGGCCGAAGCGCCCAAGTCGATGAGCCAGTCGATCCCTTTTCGATCCCCTCGACGATACCTCAAAGCACCCGTGAGCAAAAATCCAGCCGGCATAACCACCAATCCGTTGGCGATCCAGTCGGACCGACGGTAGACCCCCAGTTTAAACCACGGAATGCTCTTCCACCGCTGAATCGTCTGCGACCAATCCAGGGGCTGATAGTTCAGCGGCACCAGTGACGCATAGATCAGTAGAGTCACGGCAACGATCCCCAGGGTGAGCATGCGCCGGCGCCAAGTCGCATGCAGTCGTAAAACCGTATCGCAATAGGTGAGTTCCCGACGGCTCAATCGCAACCCCAGCATTTACGAAATTGGCCGTGCATGCACTCGGACCGCAGAGCTGCGGCAGCTTTTTCCGATGCCATCGGGATCGAGATTCCCGACAGAACGCGAACCAACGCTCGTTGAATTTCCTCGGGCCGGGAGCATTCTATCGCCAATCCATGCTGGTAATGCTCGGCGGCCCAACCTAACCAGGCTCTGTTGTCACAGATTGTTTTCTTTCGATGGATCGCACCGAGCAGGTAAAGACTCGATACACCGCCAAGATGCCTCTGATAGGGAAGCACCACCACATCCGTAATCGAAAACAAAACTCGAAACGCCTGCTCGTCAATGTACTTCTCGATCACAACAATCCGGGGATCGTCGCGCCATGAAACTCCTCTCCTGCTCAAAACCTGCTCAACCCTCTCAGGAATACGCCCCCAAAGCAATAAAGTCCCCTCGAGTTCTCTGTTGATCGCGAACGCCTCGAGCAACTCAGCGGTCCCCTTGCGATCGCTGGGGCTACCAGGTGAACTGATTACCGGTAGACCCCAATCCAAATCCACTCGGAGCCCGGCAAAAAAACCCAACGATTTCAACCACTCCAGCGCCTCTTTCTTGCCACTCTGCGTCCAATCCTCAAATACCTCAGGCACCAGGGAAACGCTCGCAGAGTATCGGTCAAGCTTCCGATCAGCGCGCTGCCAAGTGTTGAAATCGGATAGATGCAAGTGCCGACCTGGCCAGCGGCACACCCCCCAACGGCGCAGTCGATGATAGTAGTGTTCAGTCCATCGAACCGAAGGATAGGTCCATTCGGTACGGAAAACCATCGACTCCATCTGAGTTGCCGCCGGAACAATCCTGCGAATCAACCACTTTGGCAATGCTCCCATCAAGGGAACCAAACCATTGCCGTACGGAATAACCAACCGATCACAAGGATTGGCAACCACGCAATCATGCAACAGCCTCAAGCGTGTGATCTCGGATCGGAAACGGCCCTTGAGCGGTCGGTTTGGAAGAGGACAA
>CAILTZ010000895.1 GCA_903837255.1 uncultured Pirellula sp.
ACATAAACCCGGTCGGACATCCCCAGGACCTCCTCCATCTCACTTGAGACAAACAGGATCGCTGCCCCCTGCCCTGCTAACTGCTCCATCAATCCATAAATCTCTTGCTTGGCTCCGATATCGACCCCACGCGTCGGTTCGTCCAAAAGCAACACCTTGGGCTCTCGCATGATCCATTTACCAAACACCACCTTCTGCTGATTGCCACCTGATAAATAAGCCGCGATCTGACGCAAACTCGGTGTCTTGATCCGAAGCGACTGGACTTGCGCTTGCCCTGCTTGTTGATCGGCTTTTTGTGATAGGATTCCAAAACGACTAACGCTCTCGAGCGAGGCAAGTGTGAGATTCTCTCCGACCCTCATCGACGTTACCAAACCCATGTGACGGCGATCCTCAGGCACCAAAGCCAACCCAGAGGCGATCGCTGATCGAATACTCCCAAGCCGTAGCTCCTTGCCATCGACTTGTATGCTGCCACCGAGGACATTGCGCGTGCCCATGATCGACTCAAGCACTTCGGTTCGACCTGAACCTACCAATCCGGCCAAGCCGACAATTTGCCCCGAGCGAACTTCCAAGTCGATCGAATGCTCAGGTTTGCCCTCGATTCGGATACCCGTGAGCTTCAATCGAACCTCGCCAGTGGCTTTGGGAACATGAGGAAAGTAACGGCTCAGGTCCCGACCCACCATCGCTTGCACCATCCTATCGTGATCGATTTGATCGGACGTAAGCAAAGCTACATTTTTTCCGTCTCGCAGCACCTCGACACGATCGGAAAGCTCGGCGACTTCAGCCAAACGATGAGAGATATAAACGATCGAAACCCCCTGAGCCTTCAATTGACGTATCAGCGCAAAGAGTTGCTCGGATTCATGGGCCGACAAACTGCTGGTCGGCTCGTCCATGATGATCAAACTCGCATCGGTCGAAAGGGACTTGGCAATCTCGACCATCTGACGCTGAGCGATTGAGAGTTTTTTCAAGGAAGTATGCGGCGGGATATCCAAACCGACCCGCTTGAGGTACTCGCCTGCTCGATCGAGCATCTTTCGAGATTGAACGATCCCCCATGCCGTTGGCAAGCGACCGAGAAAAATATTCTCGGCAATGCTGAGGTTCTCTGCCAAGTTGAGTTCTTGGTGGATCAGCGATATCCCCGCCTCGATGGCTTGGCTCGGATTGCCAAAGCGAACTTCATTGCCCTTCCACCACAGCGTCCCGGAATCAGGAACTTGGACCCCCGCCAAGATCTTCATCAAGGTACTTTTGCCTGCCCCATTCTCTCCGATCACACCGAGAATCTCGCCGGGCATGACGTGCAGACTAACCCCGGAAAGTGCTTTGACACCCGGAAACGTCTTGCTGACGTTCTCGACCCGTAAGATTGGTTCCATCGGTTTACACCTTCGCAAAAGTTCGACAAATTCTAAGTGGATCGGGGTACCACGCAACATTCGAGAATGCAAAAAACCCTTTTCAAAGTTGATTTAGCTCCATTTCCTCTCGTCCGATGCTTTCGTCCGCGTTCCTTTTTAGCGACAATGCATCGACTTCGCAGGATCGTTTTGGAGGATTGCTTTCACCGAAAACCTTCCAGGCTTCTTGGTTTTGGTCTCGACGGGCAAAGGGCTCTGGCAACAACCCATCGCGGCCAGGCAACGGAGCAGCGGCTTTCTGCGATAGAGTCCCTAAACCGAGAGCATGCAAGCCATGTGCAAGATCCGGAAATCGAAACTCGGATCGCTCAGTACGAACTAGCCTTCGAAATGCAGACCAGCATCCCGAACCTGATGGACACCAGCGATGAGACCGAAGTTGATCAAAGACCTCAAGCGTTTGGGGATGCTCGACGAGACACTCGTCGTCTGGAGCGGTGAGTTCGGTCGAACTCCTATGTCGCAAGCTAACAAAGGAACGGTGGGGCGAGACCACCACAACAAATCGATGTCGATGTGGCTAACGGGTGTCGAGGGGGCTCGAGTCATCGATGAGATCCTACAATGACAACCATCAGCCCAAAGCTACAAAGTTGGTGGGATTGGTACTCGCAGCCACTTAGCTTTTCTCGCGCCCAGAGCGAATGGACATGGATCCAACGCGTCGCGAGCGAAACAGGCACCGACAATCCAGTCATCAGTGTCCAAGTCCTATCGGCCAACGAAGCTCGCGCCGGCTATGGAGTCCTAGCTGCAGGTGCATTGGCAATCCATGGCGGAATCACCCAACGAATCCTCTCCAAGACGCGTCATGAATCCGACGTTGAACTCCTCGTGGATCCGTCCCACCAAAACGATCTCAAAGCAGTTTGTCTTGAGCGGCTCATCCTCGAGTCGTTCCAAAAAGGGGCCGAGCTCTACCAAGCCCTCGTACCGATCCCAACGGACACCAACGAAGGACTCGACCAACTGCATCAGCTCTGCGCCCTTGCCGGGATGACCTACCTGACCCGACTGGTCCGAATGGAACTTCCGTATCCTTCTGACAAGGCAATCGGCTCCGATGGACGTCTGAGTATCGAATCCTACCGGAGTGTTCCAAACGAGGTCTGGATCGAGCTTCTCGAAAGGACTTATCGAGACTCTGTGGATGTCCCCGAGTTGACCGCTCTGCGTTCGACTCCAAGAGCGCTCGATGGCTACCAAGCCAACCGAAGCCCGGGGGTCGAAGGCTGGTTTGTGATCCGTTGCCATGGAGTCCCGGCTGGCTGTCTGATCCTGGCCAAGCATAATTTCCCGATGGGCGAAATCAGCTACTTGGGGCTCGCCCCGGAATTCCGGTCCCAAGGTTACAGTTCTGGAATCATGCAATTCGCCATGGATTGGATGCTGGCTCAGAATTGCTCCAAGGTCGCCTTGGCCGTCGATTGTCGTAACGAAGTCGCATTCAACGTATATCAAAAGTGGGGATTTCAGGCTACGATTTCGTACCACGCCTGGGTGGCTTCACCGAAAACTTTCCAACCATCATTCTCTCATTCTTCATCTTAGTTTTTCTTCAAAAGGATCTATCTAATGCGTAAGCGGCTCTCTTCGATGTTCCTCATGGGCTTGCTCACAGGCTCGCTACCTATCTACACGGTGTCATTGGGTATCTTGTCCAGCGATC
>CAILTZ010000896.1 GCA_903837255.1 uncultured Pirellula sp.
AGCATGGTGTGGGTGAATCGCGGAATGGGGTCGTGCTGCATCGGTTCGAGGTAGCCGTAACTGTGAGGGTTCGATAGGCTACCGTGCTTGGAAATTCCTTTGCGGTAGTAGCCACCTTGGTAATAGTGAAAGCCACGAGTGTCACCCCCGTTGTGTCCCGAGAAGACTTCGCCTCGGTCATCGAAGGCCACGCCGAAGGCATTGCCGCCACCTTCGGCAAAGATCTCGTACTTACGAGTTTGCGGATGGTATCGCCAGATGGCTTGCCCGAGACTTTGAATTGGTTTTTCCGCAGAAGCGGGAGCTTTTACCACACCGCTGACCGTGCTGCCTTGGGCACCGTAGATCCAGCCGTCGGGGCCCATGGTCAAGTTGTTTACCACCGAGTGGGTATCTTCGAGCCCGAAGCCTTCGAGATGGACTTGCGGAGGTCCGTCGGCTTTCAGGTCGCGATCGAGGTCCGAGTAGTAGAGCAAGTAGGGAGGGTTCAAGACCCATGCGCCGCGGTCTACGGGCAAGACCGCCGTAGCGATGTTTAGTCCGTCGACGAAGACCTGATGGGACTCATAGTTTCCATCGTTGTCTTTGTCTTCGTGGACAGAGATCCGATCGCGTCCTACGAGCCCCCCGGCGCCGGGGGGCTTGGGAACCGAGTCATAGACCACCCGCCAGTGCCGATCCTTGCTCAGGACCTTGAGGCCTTCGGGATTGGGGTACTGCCGGTACTCGACCAGCCACAATCGCCCTTGGGAATCGAACGAGACCATCAGCGGCTGGGTGATCAGGGGTTCGCTAAGCAGTAACTTTAGCTCGAGGCCATCGGAGACTTTGAAGGTCTTTTCGGCCGATGCTGGTTCGACAGCCGGCTCGTTTGCTGAGTCTTCAGGGGTTTGCGAGCTTGCGGATTGGAATGGGAGCACAAGCAACAAGCCGAGAGTGCAGATAAGCTTTGCGTCAGCAAACATGGATGAAGCAGGTTCAGGTGAGGGTAGGGGGGTGGGGAGAAGATCCCTCTATTGTATCTCACAAACTTCATCGGAAATGGAGGCGTACACGGGTCTGGGTAGGATTTGTTGGGGCGGTAACAAGCGATCTCACCCTGGCTCGCACCGGTCCCACAGGGGGCGAGGACCGCGCGAATGAAAAGGTGGCATTTCCTAGCACAAGGGCGATCAAAGCGGAGCAGCGCAATGTGCCCGGTGGAGAATTTACTGGCCACTGCTCGGACATCGGTGTCGTCCTGGCTGACACTCGGTCGGATCCCATCGTGCTCGTGCTCAGCGCAGCTATGCTCGTAATCGATCGGCTTACTAGACTCGCGGTATGGCGGTTTCCGCCGCGACTATTCAGATCCACCCTTTGATTCCCTCGTGCGTGACCCCCGCTGATTGTTCTCCCGATACGAAAAATCCAACCCGATCGTGAATGGAGCATCGCGGAATGCTACAATCGGGAACTTCAGCGATCGAGCACGAGTACGAAGAACAGCCAGAACTACACCATGCACCGAAGTGGCAGATCGGCGGCCACTCGGTGGCGGTCGCCATTCGTTGTCCACTGATTTAGAGCAGACGCAGATCAATGAATGAATCGGCATCCCAGACACCATCGACGGGTAGCTTCGCTCGACCTCAGGATCAAAAGAAACGATCTCATTTCTGGCGATTCTTTTGGTTGACGTTTCTTGTCGTCTCGCTGGCGTACGCTTGGTACAGCTTCTATGTCCCTACCAATAGCATCGCCTGGGCTGACAACTACGCTTCGGCTCAGCACCAAGCAGCGGAAACAGGTAAACCGATTATCCTCTACTTTACTGGCACGTGGTGTGTTCCCTGTAGAGTAATGAAACGCCAAGTGTGGGCTGACAAAGAGGTGAAGACATTGGTCAATTCGCAATTCATCCCAGTTGCAATTGATGTCGATAATCCAGACGATGCTGAACTGCTAGCTCGTTACAGCGTTGGCGGCACCCCAGTCACGATTGTTACTGACTCGCAAGGTAATACTCTGCGATGGCGAGCAGGGGGAATCAGCAAATCTGATTTCCTCGAATTGCTCAACGAGCCAATTCCTTCCGCCGCAAAGGACTTTTGACCCCAGGCCGGAGGGTAGCCCGACTCGCCGCAAAATGTCGACGAACAAGCGGTTCAATCGGAACCGCGGGATGCGCGGTTTGTGAAATCAACATTGGTTGGCCGCTGCCCGGTTAACCGTGTTGTTCGTCTAGTCGATCACCCATGCACTTTAACGACATCGACCTAACCACGGAGACATACGATTGGCCAGGACGCCTGTCGCACACAGAGCTTGTGGTGTGGCCACGATTGGCACTGAGATACGCTACTCGATCGCTGTTTGAACTGCAGGGATACCAATCGTTGATCGAGACGATTCGCGGGTGCTTGTGGACCGGTGGATCGGATTGCTATACTAGATCGCACGAGCACGAGCACGAGAAAAGCACGAGCATTCGACCGAAGTCCTCGATCGAGTTTTTTTACTTGCGTTGAGTCATCTCCTCGGCCTCGCTGATCGCAACCGTTCGGCATCTCAAGTACAATTGCAACAAAATGAAGATGATACGATCGGTTGGACTTGGTCACCCATTTCCGCGTTCTATCTCAATTGATTTGGGACTCTTACTAACTCGACTCGCGACGGGAATCTTTCTATGCACGGTGTTCGAGAAGTTTTTGCCACGAGACGGGCGATGGGGACCGCAAGATTGGTTCATAGCTGATGTAGCAAAGATGGGCTTCCCTTTCCCGAGTTTCTTCGCGTGGTGTGCCGTGCTCTCGGAATTCTTCGGTGGGATTCTACTGGCGCTCGGTTTGCTTGCTCGCCCGGCTGCGTTCTTCAATGCAATGACTACCTTCGTTGCGGCCTTTGTTTTCCACAAGGGAGATGTGTCGGGTAGTGCACTGCTCGGCACCGTATTTTTTGCATCGACGTTGGGGCTTACTTTGACCGGCCCTGGGCGCATGAGCATCGACTATTTGATGTTCCGCTTTTGGACTACCGCGCCGACAACCGCCGATCACTAGGCTGTAGAATCTGAGGAGCGGATCAAGTAGAATCTGCATAGTTCGGACACGGCCAACTACCTACAATCTCAAAACCAAACATGACTATGAACCAGCAGATTTGTCCGAAATGCCAGGCGAAATGGAACAAGGATTTGTACTCGACAATACTTACGGGGAACGAATCGTTAGTCATTGGTCTTCGGGACAACCCAAAAAATCGTTCTGGACCGGTACGAAACTCTCTGAAGATAAGCAGATCCCAATAGGCACATTTCGTTGCAAGGATTGCGGTTACTTAGAATCATTTGCAAGGCCTGAGTTTGATGCCAATTGATCCACGCAAAGGCCGCAGTCGCTCGGTACTAAGCTGGAACGAAGACGAAATCGGGTAAGGATGCCAGTGAAGCCGTCATTTGGTATACTAATTTGATAGACATTCCTATCTCGCGCAGGGGACTGGTCCAATGTGCACGGCACCCCAATGAATCAATGTCCATGACGGGCGTACCAATTTGGTGCACCGAAGTCGCCGATCGTACCGTTTGCCAATGAAGGAGCCACTCCTAGGTGGCCCGGTGACGGATGTCGTTATGCGAAAGAATCAAAATCAAAGCGGAGAGACTCGTGGGCGCTAAAACTTGGATGCTTGCCTATGTCAAAGATAATTCTTCACGAGCGCTTCGTTCAAACGTCGAGCTTGACCGAAATGCTGCCAGCGCGATGGCCCGCACTCTGTTCCCTAGAGAAATCCTCGAACCACTTGATGATGGGTGCATTGCCTACACCAATCCGCCAGATGATGAATTGGTTGTCGGATGCTTCCCAGGAATTGACATTGTTGCTGCAAAAGAATTTGGAATTGATTATCCGTCGCGACTTTCTCAGCATTTCTTGCGGCCAGGGGAGGATCGAATGGTCTACTTGCACGCAATGCACAGCGTTGTCGATTGGTTTGCATTTGCTATTTGGGATCGCGGGCAACTCGTAAGATCATTAAGCCTATCCCCCGACTCTGGAGTGATGGAAGATATTGGCGAAAAACGTGCGTTCGAAATTCCATATTGGGCTGGACAACATCCCGCGGTTGAAGGCGAGGTCGACGATGCCGAGTATCCTTTTCCGTTTCACCCGCTTGAGCTCGGCGAAGCGGCGTTGCAAGAATTTTTCGGCTACAATCTGGAGGGTGAGATAGATGAGTCGCAACCAGACATCGATTCAATTCCACTCCTAACATTCAAACGGCGACCTCGTGGCCTATTCAACCGGTTCTTCAGGAAAAAGCACCTATAGCAATCCAATGCACCCGAGTGGCGGATCGGGCGTTTACTCAAATACATGTCACTTTGCCGCGACGGGGTGATTGGTGTCGTTTTGCCAACTATGTCTAACGCTGTCCGTCTATCCAGGTACGATCAAATGGGCCATGAGGTTGTGATTTACGGAGTGATTGTTGGTAGTTCGTACCGAACCGGGGCGTATACTGAATTGCAAATAAGAAACGAGCATGTAATCCGCTCGTTGCAAAGAGACGAGGATTGGCCTTGGGTGGACCTATCGATTTTCGCGTTGCCAGGCCCTTATCCACTCGGCTCCTACAGAAGACAAATTATCCATTTTGGGCTTTCGATCAAAGATGATCCACCCGAATATCCAAAGTGGTGGAATACGTGGCTGATCAAGTTTGAAGCAGTCTTGCGGCGTTTGTATTGGCTTTCTGTTCGTTTGCATATCGAGCGTGATTTCGATCCGCAGAAAGAGGAATATACGTGGGTGCCTACTAATTTGGCGATTGCAGCCCAAATGGAGGATCTTCCTCAACCCGTTGCTTCATGGGAGCGGACCGTACGAACAGTGTCTGGCACGAAGATGCAGGGCACATGATGCCATTGATCGGGCGTTTCCTCAAATCGGAGTCACTTGGCGGCAACCGGGTGATTTTGGTCTTTCTGCTCTAAACCCAAATGCACAACTCAGCAAATTGTTCAATCTGTCGTGGCTTTCCTGTTGGCAATTCGCTCTCAGACAAAGAGTTCTTTGGATTTGTTGATGCATGCCGCAACGAACTTGAAGCGAAGCAAGAGAATTTTCGGCAACGCATCGCGGGCTGCGATCGTTGGTTCTACGACTTGGCCGACAATTCACTAACACTTGGTACCTTCCGATTCCGAATTACCGCCGTCGGCACGTTCAGTCCGAAATACGAAACATGGCTGTGGGCATGGGCGAACCCGGATTACCCCGAGACCGCTCGTGAAGCTTCGCGCCGCATTCAGTCACTCTTCTCCATTACCGGATTTCGCGTCTTCACGACTGAAGCAATCGAAGCGTCATCAGCAGATGCACAAGATTTTTCTGCCATGGCGATCCATCAACTCGACTCGATCGGGCTTTTCAAATGTCCATCTGACGGGCCTACGCTATACTTGGCAGTCCATGAACCCACAGATAATGTGCCGAACCAAGCCGTGAACCGGAGCGGCGAAGTTGGGCGGTTTTGAAATGAACAAACTTAGGTAGCCGCCCGGTTACGGCAGGCGTTCGTTCGGCAAACGGAGGAGAATTGTTTGCGACACGACGAGTTTCTCAATGACCCCGAGGGTCGCCATTACGATTGGCGATTGACGAACTGGACTTCGGCAGTTCGCACCGCGCTTGGAGGCAAAGCTCTTCTTTTGTTCCGAGCGGCCTTTGTCGTCCTTCTCGCTCCCGCCGTCGTTCTAGCAGCGTACAGCCTGTATGCGAACAGCCTCGCGCTGATGATTTTGGTGCTCCTGAGCTTTTGGGGGTTTTGGGTAAGCAGTCCGAGTCCGACTGGGATCGGGATGCTCGCGAGCATGTTCGTGGCGATCGTCGCTTTTGTGTTGGGGTGCATTTTTCAAGACAATCTGGTCGCCTTTTCCTGTATGCTTCCGGGAGTTACTTGGTTCGGTTCATGTGCAATTCTGGGAACAACAACGTCGTACTTGAGCGAAGCCCTGCGAAAATCTGAAGCTTCAATTCAAATGCTCATTAGTCGTGGTATAATAGAGGCGATTCCAATCTCCGAACTGACGATTGCACCCAAGCGGCGATCAGGTGCGCAAAAAAATCAGGGATTCACCAAGCCGCAGGGTGAATCGAGTCGATCGGACAAAAAAGAATGAGTGCCACAACAAAGCCAATCACGATTCCCGCGACCCTCCAGATCGGATGGGCTTTGCTTCTGTTGGGATTCGTTGCGTTATCGGCAGGATACTTCACGCAAACGCAGTGGCAGAGTCTCTCAGGTCTTTTGTGTTTTGTTGTTGGCTACGTGATCGTAATCCTCGACATGGTGTATCGGAAGAGGCCCACATCCGACGAAGCCAGTTTCTATGGCGGGGCCATAGTGACACAGGTGGTGTCGGTTTTTACTCTTGC
>CAILTZ010000897.1 GCA_903837255.1 uncultured Pirellula sp.
TATCCAACTTGCCTGGGACTATCCAACTTGCCCCGGACTATCAAACTTGACCGTGTCGGCTACATTTCGGTCATGGCTGAGCTAAATCCTGCACAATCTGAAGCGGTCGGGACCCTATCGGGCCCACTTTTGGTCTTGGCAGGCGCCGGAACCGGGAAAACCCGAGTCGTAACCTTTCGAGTAGCTAACCTAATAAAGCACAAAACGGCGGCGGATCGGATTTTGGCGGTCACCTTTACCAACAAAGCCGCCCTGGAAATGCGGGAGCGGATTTCCCACCAGCTCAAGCTCCCGAAGCGAGTCCGTAGGGGGCAGCCGGCTGTGGCTCGGCCTCAGATTGGTACTTTCCACTCCCACTGCGTTCAGATTCTCAAGCGTTGGACTCGGGAGTTGGGATATCCCGACAAGTTCACCATTTACGATCGCTCCGATGCCGAGAGTGTCGCTCGCACGGTCTTGCGAGAGATTCGCGTTGCCGAGAGCACGTTGTCCCCGTCGGACTTTTTGAACATCGTCAGCCGGTGGAAGAATGCCGGAGTGCGACCTGAAAACGCCGACAGCGCCGCGACGAGCGACCAGGAGCACATCGCGGCTAGCGGATTTCGCCGTTACCAGCGAGCGCTCAAGCTGCAAGCTGCCTTTGACTTCGATGACTTGTTGGTCTATTCCGAGCAACTTTTGATGGAGAGCGACAAGATTCGATCGGCAGAGGCCGGCCGCTACGACCATGTCCTGGTCGATGAGTACCAGGACACCAACGGATGTCAGTATAGGATCATCAAGGCCCTGGCCGAGGGCCATCGCAATCTGTGTGTGGTCGGGGATGATGATCAATCGATTTATGGTTGGCGAGGTGCCGAGGTCCGGCACATTTTGAACTTTCGCAAGGATTGGCCGGAGGCCAAGGTCGTGCGGCTTGAGGAGAACTATCGCTCGACCGACGCGATCTTGTCGATGGCCAACCGTTTGATTGCTTTCAACCGCGAGAGGCACGACAAGGTCTTGCGGCCTGCAAGGCCCAATGGCCAGCCGCCTCGAGTGGTTCAGTACCCCGACGAGAATGGGGAGGCCAAGGGAGTGGTCGAGGAGATTGCGGACAGACTGCGGCTGGACAAAACCGTCTCGGCAGGTGACTTTTGCATCTTGTTTCGTACCAACGAGCAACCTCGTCCCTTTGAAATGGAGCTCCGCAAACGCAAGGTTCCTTATGTGATCACCGGAACGCAGTCCTTTTTTGATCGCAAAGAAGTGCGCGACATTCTTGCTTATCTGCGTTGGATCGATTCACCGGAGGATGAGCTGGCGCTGTTGCGAGTGATCAACGTCCCTCCGCGCGGGTTGGGGGCTGGGAGTGTCGACAAGCTGCTCAAGGAGGCCGTTTCTCGATCCTCGAGCGTATGGAAAGTGATGCAAGACGAGTCTTTTGTCACATCGCTGCCTACCGCCGCACAAGGAGGCATTTCAAGGCTCAAAGAATTGCAGGGGCATTACAAGCCCCGGTTCGATAGTCCAGAGGCTAGCTCCCAGGACCCCACAGAATTCAAAACAATGGTCGAGGTCCTCATCAAACTGATCGATGACCTGAAGTATCACGACGAGATCCAGAGACTCTATACCGACCCGGAGGAGTCTGCGATGCGGATCGGTTCTTTGGAATCGGTATACAACGCGATCGCTCAATATGAGGAGAATTCCTCGGAGCCGACGCTCGATGATTTCCTCTCATCGATTGCGCTCTCGGGCCGGGAGTTTGGGTCCGCCAAAGACAAGCAACAAGGCTTAAACGCCGTCTCCTTAATGACCTACCACAGCGCCAAAGGGTTGGAGTTTCCAAACGTGTACATGATCGGGATGGAGGAAGGTGTTTTGCCACACCGCAGATCGATTTCAGGGGAGATCGATGCGGTGGATGAAGAGCGACGCCTGTGTTACGTCGGCGTGACGCGAGCTCAGGATGAACTGACCCTGACGCTCCCTCAGAGCCGTTTCAAGTGGGGTAAACCCCGGCCGACGTATCCGAGCCGATTTCTCTATGAACTCACTGGCCAGGGAGATAATCCCAACAGGATCAAGTCGATTCAGGCCGCAGCCGAAGAGGCCAAGAAGCAGGGCCGGTCCAAACGCTAAGTGCCCTCTAAATAGCTCCAAGTCATCACAGGTGCGCTCGAGGCCTACCACCGGACTCATCCGGTGGAGGCGTAACTTCCAGCTACCTTCGACGTCCTACTCGCGCATCTGCATTGCCCCCCTGACCCCATGGGGCGCGAGGATTGATTTAGCGCACGAGCTTGCGGTACTCATCGAGTTGGATTTGCCCCCCCAGAAAGCGATGCGACAGGATGTACCTTTGGAGTCGATCCGCATCGTGATCGCGATGCTCTTGCCGATACTTGACCCTACCGATCGAGTAGTTGTCTTCTAGATCTGCAAGTTTGACTTCCGTAGCGATCGGATCGCATACCAAGGCTTCGATGTAATCGGCGTAGGGGATCCCGGGTGCATGGGTCAAGTGTTTCACCGCCTCGATCACTCTTGCGGAAATGCCTGCGGCAAGCAGATCATCGCAAGAGGCCGAAGTGTCTTCCAGGATATCGTGCAAAACACCTGCTTGTTTGGCCTGCGCACTTTTGCAGCGCAGCATCACCCGGATCAAGTGCAGGATGTAGGGGGCACCGTCGGAGTCGCGTTGGCCTCGGTGAAAAGAAATCGCTAAGCCCAGTGCTGTTTCGATCGCCTGGGAGTCTTCTTCGGTGTTGCTATTAACGGTGTTGCTGTTATCGGTCATCGTATCTGTGTAGGGGTTTGACAAGAATTAGATCAAGCGAGCATTTGATGCTGACGCATCCAATCGATGGCATCAGCGATCGATTCACTGACGGGCCGGATGCGATAATTGAGTTCATCGATGGCTCTTTGGCTCGAATACCAATGAAACTGCGATGACATAGCGATGGCCGCAGAGTTGATCAGCGGTTCCGTGCCGGTGATTTTTCCCAACAGGTCGCCCGCCGATCCGGCGACGATTCTTCCGGGCCGACGCAGAAACGTCCAAGGAGCCCGCTTGCCAAACTGTTTGGCGATTTCTCGCCAAAGTTGAAAGTAGCTCCAGTTCTCACCGGCCAGCACATAGCGTGACCCACAGGGGGCTTGTTCGATTGCCGCGAGGATTGCTCCGGCGACATCCCGTGGATCGCAGATGCTGCATCCGCCTGAGGGGGAAAGAGGAGGTGCTCCATTTCGCAGATCCATGATCATCCTGCCACTACTGGGCTTCCAATCCCAAGGCCCGAGCATGAAACCTGGATAGACGATCATCGCATCGGAACCCTTGGCGATCGCCTCGCGCACCTCCTGCTCAGCGGCTCGCTTGGATACCACATACGTGCAGGGGACTTGGCCGTCCCCAGGTGTCTCTTCGTCGGCAAAGCGGTTTAGCTCTCCGAGTGCAAGTGTGTTGACGGTCGATACGTGGAGGAGTCTTGCTTGGTGCTTTTGCGCAAGCCTGATCGCGTTTGCTGTGCCGGTCTTGTTGGTGTGTATCCCCTCCTGGCGTTGACTCCAACCGATGTGAATATGAGCTGCGGAATGAATCACCGCATGAATTCGACCTGAGATGCAATCGAGCGAGTCCCATCGGGTGATGTCGGCGTCGAGTTTCTCGACCCTTAGGTCCTCAAGGGACACAGCGCTCGATGCGTTTCTTGAAATCGCAACGACATCCCAGCCGCGATCCAACGCCAATCGAGTCACATTGTTTCCCAGCAAACCGGTCGCCCCAGTGACCGCAATTCTCATCGGATTACCTGCGCAGGAGGGATTCAAAAGTACCAATTCAATACCCTAGCTTCTCTTTTCGGCAGATCTTACCAAAGAATCCAATAGTCTGCAGGTCCGCAAAGGATCGGAATCCTGATACAATGCGACGCAGAACAGAAGACTCGAAAGAAGTCTCGCTCGTTCAATCCTTGTCCAACCTCCTTGCTCTTTCCCCCGAGCCACTTGCTGATGCCGATCATCGAAGTCAGAAACCTGACGAAACAATTCGGGGCCGGTGAACTGGCAGTCGATGTTCTCAAAGGGGTGAACTTGAAAATCGAACCCGGAGAGTTCGTCGCCCTCATGGGGCCCAGCGGTTCTGGAAAAAGTACCCTCATGAGCATCATCGGTGGGATCGAACCGCCGACGAGTGGCCAAGTTCTTTTAGACGGGTTGGACATCGGGCAACTCGACGACGACCAACGCACACTGCTGCGTCGACGCAAAGTAGGGTTTGTCTTCCAAGCCTTTAACCTCATCCCCACTCTGAGCGCAATCGAAAACGTCTCTCTCCCTTTGCAACTAGACGGAGTCCCGTTTAAACAAGCTCAGGAACGAGCACTCATCGCGCTTCAACGCGTCGAGATGGGGCACCGCATTGACCACGTTCCCTCCAAACTCTCTGGAGGTGAGCAGCAACGTGTAGCAATCGCTCGAGCCCTCGCCATCGAACCGGTGATCCTTTTGGCCGACGAGCCAACGGGAAACCTGGACTCCCGCCAAAGTGGACGCGTCACCGAACTGCTCAGAGACCTCGCCATGTACTCTCGACAGACGATCGTCATGGTCACCCATGATGCAATCGTCGCCAGGAGCGCCTTTCGATTACTGAAGTTCAAGGATGGAAACATCGAGCGGGACATTGCCCAGGAGGACTTCGACGCCAACGCATCGGTTTTCCATGCTTCCTCAGTTCAAAACGCGACAGGCTGATCCAGGACAGCCATGGCCCTATCGAGACTCTCACTTCGCGAACTCCAAAGTCGACCTGCACGGTCCCTGCTGACATTGCTGAGTATCGTCATCGGTGCAGGGGCCATCGTGGCGACCTACATCGCCTCTGAAAGCGCTAAACTAGCCCAGCGAGCCATGGTCCAAAACGTGACCGGCAACGCCCAACTGGAAATACAAGCCGCCGGTGGCGGTTCGTTCGATATTCGCGATGTTCTGTTCCTAAAGGAAATCGACGCCGTCTCGGTCATATCCCCATCGGTGCGCCGCTACTCAACTCTCTCGACTCTGGACGCCCAAGGCAAAACGGATCGCAAACTGCGAGTTCAGCTTCTTGGAATCGATTTCGCAGAAGATCGCAAAGTTCGAAATGTTGAGTTTGTTGCCGGCAAGAACCCTTATCAAAGTTCCGACTCCGAAAACACTGACCGACAGAAGGGCACCACGTCGGACAACGAAGTCTGGTGCGACGAGGGATTGGCTAAATCCACCGGATTGTCCGTCGGCCAAGAGATCAAGTTGCTTACCAAGACCGGCAATCAGTCGGCCAAGATCGCTGGCCTGCTGAAATCAAACACAGCAGCATCTGCATTTCAATCATCGGTATTGATGGCCCCTACACGAACCATTCAAAAATGGACTCGCTCGACGAATAAACTCGATGTCGTCCAACTGTTGCTCCGAGACGAAAAACAGCTCAAAGAAATCCAGGAGCAGATTGCCGAAAAACTTCCTGAGGGTATCTACGTGCGAGAACCGCCGATGCGAAGCGATCTGGCAAACGAGAGCACGGTTGCCATCCAGCGGGGGCTTTTGATCGCCACGATCTTCTCGCTGGTTATGGCCGGCTTTATCATCTTCAACACCTTTCAGATGAATGTCGGAGAACGTCGCCGTCAACTCGGTACCCTCAGAGCCATAGGCGCCACCCGAGGGCAGGTCCTCTCGATGGTCCTTCGCGAAGCGGTCATCCTCGGTATTGTCGGAAGTATCCTCGGGTGCTTGGTCGGATACCTCGGAGCCGATCTGCTGAATCAATCCACGGCGAGCCTTTTGGGGATCTCGATCCCGAGCACCTCACCAGGAATCACTCCAATCGCCATCGCGATCGGATCCGGATTTTTTGTCTCGTTGTTCGGAGCGTTCTTGCCTGCCATGACCGCAGCAAAGGCCTCGCCATCCGAGGCGATGAAGAGCGTCTCGGAGTCCGATTCCAAAAAACTCTGGGCTCTGTGGTTCCTCATCGGCTGGATCGTGATCCTCCTGGGGCTATTCGTTCTTTGGGCGTCCACCTACGGCCTGCTCTCGGTTCGGCTCGGTACCGCAGGCATCGTCATGGTGATTCTCGGCGTGATCTTCCTGCTACCGGCCTCCCTGCCCTTGTTGACCAAAATCGCAGCAGCTCCGCTGATGGCTTGGATGCCCGTCGAAGCCGCCTTGGCGCGCCGCCAAGTCTTACGGCATCCAGGCCGTGCAGCAATGACCATCGGTATCCTCTTGGTCGCCATGGCCATGGGTTTGGGCATGGCTTTCACGATCCTCGATAATATTCGAGACGTACAGTTTTGGTACAAACGCACCATCGTCGGTGACTTCTTCGTTCGCGCTGCGATGCCCGACATGAGCAGCGGTCATGCAGCCGATATGCCCGAAGGCTTCCCTGAGAAAGTTGCTGCCGTCGATGGGGTACTCACCAGCGATACCATGCGGTTCGTAAGCGCCCGGGCAGGGGAACTGAGCGTGATCGTGATCGTTCGAGACTTCAACTCGCCCACCCAAGACTACTTCGATTTGGTCCAAGGCAAGGATGACCAAGTCATGAAAGGAATCCAAGAGGGCCAAGTCGTTCTCGGGTCGGTACTGGCCGAACGCGCACAACTGTCCGTCGGCGACCCAATTGAATTGGAAACCAAGGAAGGGAAGGTCAAGATTTCTGTCATAGGCATTACCAACGAATACCTCGCAGGAGGCCTGACTCTCTACATGCAATCCCAGCAAGCCAAACGGCTTCTGAGCGTCGATGGCA
>CAILTZ010000898.1 GCA_903837255.1 uncultured Pirellula sp.
TGATTGCGACCGTTGTTGGTGTACTGCAAAGCATGGGAATAACGTGTAAAAAAGGTAATCGACGAAGTGAACTTCGGCGAATCCTTGAGGATCGCAACCAATACCGCGCGACGGTCGTTGAGCTCTGCGATCTTGCCCAACGAGAGTGGCTGGTTTCGCCAAACTTTGCGAAATCCTTCGACGCTCACGGCCACCGCATCCGGACGACGCAGATCGTCGATGTTCCCCATGACCACCTCAGGGGGCAATCCGATGAGCGTGCTGTCGTCGACTCCGATGAGCAAGGAGGCTTCGAGCTCCCCGTCGCCTGTACGAATAATCACGTTGGATTTGTACAGAGGAACCGCCCAAGCCACCCCGGGGACCCCTCGGACTCGCCCCAGTTCCGTATCCCGCAATGGAAAGATCGTATCGAGATTCTTGACCCCAGGGTCCATCACCCAGATATCGGCCTCAGGCACATCGACGATCACCGCCCCGGCTCGAGTGATCAGCCCGATGAAGATCCCCAACTGCTGGTTGATCAGCAGCGTCGAAAAGGCTACACCCAGGACCAACCCCAGATACTTGGCCCGATCGTGAAAGAGCATCTTTAGCGCGATTGCGAACATTCAGGCCACCACTTGTCGATTTCTACTCCCAAGTCCTCTACCAACTGACGGTTGGACTTCGCAAGATTACGCTCCTCGGTCGGATCGGCGTCCAGGTCGTAGAGTTCAAGCACGCCTTCTTTTTCGATCGATGGATTCGGAATGATCAGCTTCCATTTCCCTCGGATCGCCCATCGCCAACGGAGATTCTCCTTGGGAACATCCAGGTTGATTGCGTTGTGCGTGAAGCATTCCCCGAAGATCATTTTACGAGCCGCTGTGGCGTGGGGGTCGAGCAAGTCGATACCGGGTAGCCCCTCGGGCAGGCCTACCCCAAGAGCTTTGAGAATTGTGGGCATCAAGTCGATGCTGTGTGCCAAGTCTTGCGATTCGCCTGGGGCAACTTTCCCGATCCAGCGAACCATGATGGGCGTACGAACTCCGCCTTCATAGGGCGACTGCTTGGACTTCGGTGCGTACCTCGGATGCGCTGGGTCTTGGATCCATCCGTTGTCGGTGACGTAAAGGACGATCGTGTTTTGCGAGAGTGCTCGGGATTCCAAGATGCTGAGCAAATCGCCGACGGTCTGATCGAACCACTCGACATTGGCCCAGTACTTGGCCACCGTTTCGCTCGGTGCAAGCGGCTTGGTTCGTTCGAGGTATTTCGCCGGAGCGTTGTGGGGATCGTGGGGAAGCATCGGTGCATACCAGATCATCCAAGGTTTCTTTTCTTGGCCTGCCGCATCGATGAACTCCTCGATGGGCTTCATGGTATTGCGTCCTATCTGCAGTCCGTCGTCCCCATGGCGATCTCCACGCGTCATGCCATGGGTAAACCCGCCGTGGGAATAGTGTCCTTGCCAGAACTTGCCGGTCTGCAACGTTAGATAGCCGTTGTCTTTCAGGACACCAGGCAAGGTCGCGACGGCCTGCATGTGTTGATTCATCCGCTCTCGGCCTGCTTGGAAGGCCTCGGACTGATGGAAGTTTTTGCCAGCCAAACCTGGTACAAGAGGTGGATCGTTGCTGGTGATCTTGTGCTGGTGGGGGAATCGACCCGTGAGAATGGTCGCTAAACTCGGGCAACACAGACTCGATGGCACATAACCTCGGCGGAAGGTTAGACTCTCGGCGGCGAGGCGATCGAGATTCGGGGTCTTCAGGTGGGGATGTCCCATAAAGCCGTAGTCGCTCCAGGCTTGATCGTCAGAAACGATCAAAACGACGTTTGGTCTTGCGACATTTTGCG
The DNA here is from genome assembly GCA_903837255.1 of uncultured Pirellula sp. Taxonomy (GTDB): domain Bacteria; phylum Planctomycetota; class Planctomycetia; order Pirellulales; family Pirellulaceae; genus JBKCUI01. The sequence goes on from CAILTZ010000898.1 coordinate 1,843, forward strand.
ACCAAGCGATTTGTCGGGAAAATCCGTTGAGCCAAAAGACTAGGATCCATGCGAGGAGCAAACCATTTCCAAGGATGAGTCGCATGGATTCGGTGTTTCGCATCAGACTTGCTTTCGCATGCAGCAGTTCTTGAATTTCTTGCCTGAGCCGCAGGGGCA
>CAILTZ010000899.1 GCA_903837255.1 uncultured Pirellula sp.
AGGCATGGGGTTGGATTTTGGAGACATCAACGGCGATGGATTGTTCGATATCTATGTCAGCAATATCGCCGATGACTTCGCACTCCACGAGGGGCATTTCGTCTTTGTCAGCACCGGCCAAACGCAGGAGTTTGAGCAAGGCATTGCACCCTACCGCCAGCAGAGTAGCGCATTGGGGTTGGTGCGAGGAGGCTGGGGATGGGATTGCCGATTCGCCGATTTCGACAACGACGGACCGATGGAAGCGATTCAGGCCACAGGCTTTGTCAAAGGGACCATCAACCGCTGGCCCGAATTGCATGCACTCGGGACGACCAATGATAGGCTCATCAGCAATCCGTCGATGTGGCCCAAGTTCCAGCCACCCAGCGCGGATCTCAGCGGTCACAATCCCAATCCATTCTATGTACGGTCCAGTTCCAGCGGTCGTTTTGTGGACATCAACAAGTCGCTCGGTATGGCTGAAGCGTGGAACACACGAGGACTAGCCATCGCGGATGTCGACGGGGATGGGTGGCTAGACTTCGTAGCGGCCAATCAATGGGAACCCTCCATCTATTTTCACAATCAAAGCCGGTCAAAGTCCGGCCAGAACTCGTTTGTCGCTCTGCATTTAATCATGCCACCCGAGGAAAGCGAACTGTCCAAAGTACGATTGCACGACGGGCATCCGACCAAAGATATCGTCGGACGTCCAGCTATTGGAGCCATCGCGTCGATCAGCTTTCCTGGCGGTCAAAAACAGGTTGCATTCGTAGACGGAGGTACTGGCCACTCTGGAAAACGTGCTCCGACGATCCACTTCGGATTAGGGCCCAAGGCCCCTGAACGCATCTCGGTCACATTGCAATGGCGAGATTGCTCGGGTCGCATGCAAACAGAAACACTCGATGTCCCTACTGGACAATGGTCCACACTAGAACTAGGAAAGAAAGGTTAAGCCATGTTGAAATCTCAACAGATCGCTACGGTTCAGTACTATCCACAGGCCAGCGCCAACCTGCGATTATTCGCACTATGGTACTTTTTGGTGTTGATGACCATTTGGAACGTTGCTGGACACACGTTCCTGGGCTTTGAACAGGCATGGATCGCACCTATGGTTGCCGTGACAGCTGCAACGCTCACGCAATTGTTGCTCGAGTGGATCGATGCGAAAGCCACTGGTCGTCGGGCACGCTTCCTGGGTAGCATAGCCAACTTTGCCAACTTTCTACCACCTGCCATGATCAGCGGCTTTGCCTGCGGCATGTTGCTCTATCCCAACGATCGAATCATGCCCTTTGTTTTTGCAGGGGTGATCTCGATCGCTTCCAAGGTACTATTCAGAATCCGACTCCAAGACGGCCGCTTGACCCACTTCTTGAACCCCTCGAACTTCGGGATCCTCGCTACGCTATTATTGTTTCCATCGGTCGGACAAGCCCCTCCCTATCACTTCACTGAGAACATCACCGGAATGTGGCATTGGCTCTTGCCCATCGGCATTATGTTCTCGGGCATCGTTGTCCACGGGTTTGCCACAGGCCGATTGCCGCTATGCGTCGCTTGGCTATCTGCGTTTGTGATTCAAGGCGTAGCGCGATCATGGATCAACGGGGATTTGGAACACTGGTATGTTCCCCTAACCCCGATGTCAAGCGCAGGCTTCATTCTCTTTACGCTGTACATGATTCCAGATCCAGCGACCACGCCGATCAAACTCAGTCGCCAAATTCTCTTCGGGGCGTCGGTCGCCTTTATGTATGCGTTTTTTCAAATGAATCACATCGTCTACGGATTGTTCCTGGCGCTTGTTTCGGTCTGCATCATCCGCGGTGGGCTGATCACTCTGTTGTTTCGCCCTAGGGTTGCTACGCAAAAGACTACGTTTCCACAAGAGCGTTTTCCAGATGCACAACGTCCGGATCGCAAAGTCCTAGTCCCCGCAAATACCGAACCTGTCACGGTGAGTTAATCATGACGATACCAATATCTTCTTTGGCTGATGTTGAGGTAACTCATACGATCGCACCGAGGATCACGTTTCAAGACACCAATATTGTGGGGAATGTCTACTTTTTGACCTTCTTTCGCTGGCAATCAGAATGCCGTGATGCCTGGCTGCGAACGGCCATGCCCGAGGTTTGGGCCGCGAGGCGCTGCGGAGGAGCAAGGTTGCTTGTGAGCAACTGGTCCAATCGCTTTGAAGACGCCTTCGGGGCGACCATCGGCGACCCAATATCGGTCACCTTGCGAGTACACAGCCAAGACCAAAACAGTGTGCTGCTGTCGATGGAAGTTCTAAAGCACGATGGCCCGTCGAGATCTCGATTGGCTTCGGGCATTATGAAGTTCCGGATCGAGCCGGCCACAGCCGATGCCGAGCATGAGCATTGCGCAAGCAGGATCGAAACGCAAGACGGACCGAGCTACGCAATGCAGTTAAGAACACCGATCGATCATGATTTGCAATCCATCGATCTTGTGAGTTGGCAAGGCAAATGCCGTGAACTTTTCTTAGAAGATCAAACCGATTCCATTATGCGTCAGGTAACGCAGCGGGAGTTGATCTTGCAAACCACTACGGCATCGCTGGACTGGACAGGGCCAGTACCCCAGCGGGACCAAGCCGTACGGGTCGAAATGCGATTGGAATCGCTTAAGTGCGGGCAGATGGGAGTGAGTTTCAATTACCTCATCGACGAACCTGGAGAACTGTCAGGGGTGTCCTTCGCCACAGGACATCAATCGATGAGCAGCAAGCACATGGTGGGGACGAAGCTGTTGCCTTGTCCACTACCAAGCCAGATGTTGCAGGCGCTGCGCGAGTACACCCATTCGCCACGACTCATTGGCAAGATCGAGGACATTCTTCAATTTGCCGAACCAACACACTTGCCTTAACCCAAAAAACGCGGGGACTGTCCCTCAAAAAACTCGGGGACTGTCCCCAGGTATTTGATCAAAAAACTCGGGGACTGTCCCCGGTTTCTTGATAAGGGGAAATGACAACAATGTTTTGGGGGTTCGGCGGCGAAATCGAGTTCGATTCCACCCAAAAGAGGGGGGCATATGCCAATTCCGGCGAATTTTTTCATGCCTCGGCGCGCACCCCTGGCGCTGAGCCTCTCAGGCCCCTCAAAAGAAATGCATCCGTGCTCCTCAACACCCCCTCTCGACCCCCGAACCAGACTTTCATCTAGCCCGTCTCAGGTCGAATCCCATCGGCTCAGCAGCTTATATCCCACTGATCTTCCACTGATCTTCCACTCGAAGTTTCGCTTAGTAAGCCCTCAGCAACCTATGTGCTTGCCCGGGTGATTGCTTGGGAGAACTTGCTTGGAAGAATTTGCGGAGGTGACCCGACTAGCCTTGGGTGCCCTCTGGGCCTGAGGCTCAACCGGATTCCGATGCTGTGTCAGCCGAACTTGTCTGCTGGACATTCGAATCAGGCTTGCTCCCTGCCCGATACCGATACATCTCTCCGAACTCTCTGGCTTGGCGAACCACTACCTCTGCCCCCAAACTGTGGTTCTTAATACACGCCGGAACCTCCGCAGGTAACTCGGCGCCCGCTTGAAAAAGCTTGTTCCTGATACACCATTCCACGGCATCCAAGTACTCCTCGACGGTGTATTCCAAAAAACCTTTGTCGCTACACCGGTAGCCATCCTCGTGCAACTGAGGATCACTCGACAAGGTCTCTAACTTGACCAAACTTAGAAACTCTCCTCTGGATAACCTGGACACCGACACCGGTGCTGCTTTTTTCGGGTCCCTATTCGATTGACTCGCCTTATTCTCCGGTGCTTCGGCGGCATTCTCCTGAGCTTGCGCGGCGGGCCCCTCGGCTTTAGAATCGATCTGCACGGTCTGATTGTCTGCCTGGGCTTGCTGGTCCTCTTTTGCCTTTTGTCGATATCGGATCATATCGAGCCGAATCTTGGCCGACGTGTAGTCGTAGCCTTCGATGTTCTCGGCAATTGAGGCTTGGACGGCATTGAGATCGACATACAAACAGCAACCAAGCAGGTACGAAAGGTCTTCGATCACCGTCGCATGGAATCGGCCTTTCCAAAGCGGCCCCATCGAACCCCCATCTTCTTTGTTCGCCCTTTGTGCGACTTTTTGGCAACTCAGCCGCATCCACCAACTGATGCTACTGAGCTGCGCGCGTGTTTTCTTGATCCTCTTTTTGTTCTTTGCCAGATTATCAATTTGCGATTCCTTGGGAGGAATCGGGACATACTGAACCTGGCCGTCGACCTCTTGCCGCTTTTTCGATCTTGGACAAAGGGTCAGCCAACGGCGAGCGACCTCACGATCGCTCCATTTTTTGACCACATCAGGCCTGGATCTTAGGACCTGATGGATATGGTTGCCCATCAGGGCGAAATCCAGCAGGTCGATCGCCATGAGCGAGCTTTGGAATTCCAGGATATCAAGGATCCAATCTTTTCGATGGGAGTTGCTGGTCCTGGTGGCGAAGTCCTCGCCAAGAAGAAACAGATTCCGGGAAGTCTTTGCCACGGTATGAGCGATGGTGACTTCGTTGGGATTAATCAAACTGCCACGGGTTTTACGGGACATAGCGGTAGCCCTCCTGACTGCTAAACAGCTGAACAAACACAAAAACACGGGTAAAAACAACCGCGGTGTCCATCCGCAACCGTGTGCAAGGCAACTGGTCCTTGCACGCAGTCCCAACGCTCGCAACATGCCTTTTTTTGTGGAAAGAACATGGCTTAAGACGTTCATATCTAGGCGAGCCGTTCAGCCTAGCGACCAAGCCCTTATTGTGCAGAAACGGGGGGGGGAGGTGTTGGATTTGGTCGAAGAATTTTCGTGATTTTTCGATCGGCAAAAAACGCGGGGTCTGTCTCTGGATCCCGCGACACTCTAGCGAGCAAAAGCGGCACGCGATTAATGTGAGCAAGACACTCAAAGGTGCCGGTCCGTTCACAGTATTCGCACCGACAGATGACGCGTTTGCGAAGTTGCCTGCAGGGACAGTAGAGAGTCTACTTCTGCCTGAGAACAAGAGCAAGTTGGTTGGTATCCTGACGCATCATGTGGTCGCTGGCAAGGTAACTGCAGCCGACGTCATGAAGCTGTCGAGTGCCACAACCTTGGCTGCCAAGCCAATCACGATTTCAGTCAAAGATAGCAAGGTAATGATTGACAATGCAACCGTTACTGCGGCCGATATTCATTGCACCAACGGTGTTATCCATGTCGTTGATTCAGTGATATTGCCAAGTTAACTTGTTGGAAATGCCACAAGATTGTGCATTGATTTCGAGTACCACTTTATTTTTCACATCAACCCAAATTTTGGGTTGATGTTGAAGCACCAACATGTTCCTGGAAATGCAAGTAAATGAATACTTCTAAACTCAAGTCTCTTTCAACGCTATGCTTTTTTCTAGGATTTGCTTCCATTATAGCCTCGATCGCCATTTGGTTTTTAACTGGCGGTGATGAGGCTGAGGCAAAAGCGCATGCCGAACGATTCGGCATTTTTGTTGGGCTTTGGGCGCCCACCTTCTTTTCGCTCTCGGGCCGACTCGACCAACTCTGTAGCACTCGTAAGGTGTAGGGCATCGCTGGTAGCCTCAAGACCCCTTCTGGTCAGGGCAGCGAAAGCGATTCACCTCCACTGCACGAAGAGCCATGTGCTTGGTCTTCCGACCTGTTGTGCGGGCGCGCCAAAGTCGAAACGACGATGGTTTCATTTCAGCTCGCATGAGCTTGATCACGTCGCCCGGCGTCAGCCCAAACTGAGCTTGAATGGCATCGAATGCAGTTCGATCCTCCCAGGCCATTTGGATGATTCGATCGACATCTGCGGTTGTCAGTGGCATGGTCTTACACTCGAAGGATTTGATCATCAGCGATGACCCAGGTCTGATTTGCTGCAGCAGAAAGTGTGCTTGATGGTACCAGATTTAAAGTGTATTGATTTCCCGTGAATGAGCAATTGCATCCCTAGCTCTGCATTTGTCATTTCGCCCCCAAGATTCTGAATTTTACTGGTAGGCCATAGATATACCCAAAGCCTTCATGTCCTTCGTAGTAGGCAATCTCCGACTTGGTCGAAAAGACGAGACAATCGGTCATCGAGCCGCAACAGTGCTTTAGGAGTTCGTAAAATTCGCCTACCGTCCCGTCCTCAATGGTGTGGCTACAACTAACGATATAGCCATCTCCCTGGACGCCAGCGCTGCGCAAAATGGCTGCGATGTGATCGACATCGCGGTATGTAGAGGGAACCTTATACAGCACACTTGAATCGATATGCCTGGCATCATGA
>CAILTZ010000900.1 GCA_903837255.1 uncultured Pirellula sp.
GCATCGCCGACAATCACGACCGGATCGAGCTTGGAATCGATCCCCCTAGCCGAACACTGAATGATGTAGCGTTTCCCTTGCACAGCTTCAAAGGAATAGTAGTCCACCGCCCTGGCGCTGACGACCGCATTGCAGACAGTCGGCACGCTCAGTTCCATGGCATTGGCAAGAGTCGTGTTTCCGGGTTTCTGAATGACTTCGCCAAGTTTGCCGACGGTGAATATTCGTGCCGAGGAGATCCCCAGCCGTCCAATCAATCGAGATTCGTAGAGCCCCGGTGGAACATCCGAAGCAATCGTGAGCGCATACTGATTTGCGATCGGCTTGCCCTGAGCATCGAGCTTCGCGGTGGCTTGGATCCCAGGATGCTCGAAGATCATCGGCCCAGGATCCTCCATGTTATCCGCAGCGATGGTTACATCAAAGCTCGTCCCGAGTTGACCACCCATCGGGGTGATCGACAAGAGTCTAGGGAGCGGCAGACAAACCGATTGGGCTTGTACAATCCCACACAGGTCGGAGGCAAGGATCCACCAGGTAAAGACCAGTGCCCAGTAACTCAGCCCGAGTCTTCTGATACGTAGCATGGGGACATTCCCGTTTATTGGTACGATTTTCATCAGTGCCCTTTTTATGCCCGCTGGATCAATGGTTGAACAAAAATTCTTTGGCGTTGATAAGCGCCCACAGGAGGTCTTGAAGGTTCTCTCGCAGGGCCTTTGCTGGATCGATCGGATTTCCATTGGCATCTTTGCGAACCTCTGCAAGGTATCCTACCGCAGTGGAGAGTTCCTCGGCGGTAGGTTTGCGTGCAAAAGCCACCGCATAGATTTCCTCGATCCTTTGCTCAGGGGTTTTGTCCGATTTGGCAAGCGATTCGGCCCGACCTGCACCGCTAGAGAGTTTGCTTTTCACATCGTTTGCATTCATCAAGTGCAGGCTCTGGGCGAGGCTCGATGTTTGAATCCGTTCGCATTCGCACACGCTTTCGTTCTCCGGTCGTCCGAAGACTTTCAGAAACGGTGATGCGTTGTTGTAGCTGTTGTCCGGAAGTCCAATCGCTCGGGTCCCTGGAGGCAGATTCGGAAAATCGGTACGTGTCATCGCTAGGTCATCGATCGCATCGAGCAAGACTTCTGCAGAGAGCCGCCGCGGATAATAGCGGGAGAAGTTTTGATGGTCGGCAATGTTGTGTGGGTTGGGTACCGAACTGAGCTGGTAAGTCGTCGAGCGAACCAAGGTGCGCACAAGTTCTTTCAAGTCAAAGCCCGATTCGATGAATCGTTTCTCTAGGGCCGCCAAAAGTTCTGGATTCGAGGCCGGATTCGAGTCGCGGATGTCATCCTCGGGTTCGATCAATCCACGTCGAAAGAAGTGCTTCCAGTAGCGATTGACCACGGCCTTGGCAAAGAAAGGATTCTTTGGATCTGCCATCCAATCGGCGAGCTTGAGCCGAGGGCCTTGGTCAGGATCGATTTCCAAGATGGATTCGCCCAGCGGGGCAGGGCGACGCATCTGTCCTGTTTTGGCATTTGGGACCCCTGCAAGCCCCCGCTTGTGAAAGATCATATCCTCGCCACGTGTCGAAGTCGGCTTGCGTCCAACTTGGCTGAAGAACGCGGCCAAGCTGTAGTAATCGTCTTGGCTCCAGCGTTCAAAGGGATGATGGTGGCACTGGGCACACTGCATACGCACGCCGAGGAACAACTGCGCGACATCCTCGAGCTGGGTCTTGGGTTCCTTGACCCGTTTGTACCAAGCAACCGGTGGGTTTGAAAGAACCGTACCGGTAGCCGCCAAAAGCTCTCGCACCATTTGATCGTAGGGTTTGTTAGCTAGCAGGCTGTCGCGGACCCAGGAGTAGAAAGCAAAGTTCGAAGTGATATCGCTAGCATCGTCACGACGGTTCTTGAGCATCGCCGTCCATTTGTTGGCAAAGAAGTCTGCATACTCGCCACTTGCCAACAACCGTTCGATCGCCTCATCCCGCTTGCCCGGCGAAGTACTTGAGAGAAACGCCGCGAGTTCTTGCTCGGTGGGAAGTCGACCAGCGACGTCCAACGACACCCGCCTGAGGAACGTCGTCTCATCGGTTACTTCTGAAGTGGGAATGCCCAAGCGTTTGAGATTGCTAAAGACCAACTCGTCGACGAAATTCCGAGCCTCTGGAAACTTCTCCACCGTATAAGCTTGCGGTACTGAGGCCCGAAACACGGCGATTTGACCTTGGTATCGAACCATGATCGAGACGCTGCCAGGGATGTCCTGGATGGAAACATTTCCGTGTTCATCAACCGTAGCCATCGATGTATCGTTGGATTCAAAGAGCGACAGGTCGGTCACGTCCTTCTGAGTCCCATCCTCATATTGGGCGATGGCCACCAGCCGCTGTGCGGACGTGGGTGCTAGGATGGCTTGGGCCGGTTCGATCTGAATCGATTTGAGTTTGGTGGCTTTGTCCCCATCGTAATTCGCCCCTTGGCGGATCCATTCGACGAGCAAGCCGTAGTCTTGCGAGTCGGGACGCAACCTTGCTCCACCACCGTGGGGAACTTGGCCAGTCGCCTTGAGCAGTAGCAAGCTCTGCTCGGGAGCGGTGTTCGATAGCCGTCGACCGCGACCTTCGAGGACCACGTGTTGGTAGTCCTCGAAGGGCTCGAATCCCAGCAGGGAGAGTTGGAAACCGTTTTGGCCATTGCTCGCTTTGGCATGACAAGTCCCAGCGTTGCAGCCGGCTTTGGTCAAGATGGGAAGTACCTCGTTGACCATACTCACGGGCCGAGACGCCCGATCTGCTTCTGTGGCAGGGCGGGCAGGTTCGGATGCAAGGCAAGGGCGCCAAGCCAAGCACAGGCAAGCCAGATACATTCGGGCCAAGAAAACGACAGCTAGGGTATGCAACCGAGTGGATCGCATGGCGATGGATGGGCGAGCGAGTTGACCTGGGAGGGGGAATTTTGACGTTCCGCAGCCAAGCCTAAGCTTGGACTACGTTAATAGTCTACGTCAAAACGTCCGGTCCGACGTGTCCAAAGGGGGCCTTTTCTGAGAAAAGCCTGTTGTCCAAGGGATTTGTCCCCAGAAATCCGAAGGTTTTCGTTAGTCCTCGATGCCGCGTTTGTAAGCTTCAGCGAGAGGTTCATCCAGGCCGACTGTCCAACGCTTCCCTTCGGTCTCGACTTCGATAAAGTTCGAGCCGATCGAGACCACCTTACCCTCGATATCCCCGAGCTTGAGCTGCTCGCCTTCGCGGACATACAGGGTCTTGTTCTCGGTCTTGGATCGGATCCAAGCCTGAGGACCTTTGCCGTCAGAGATCAGTGCGCTGACGAAGGCCTGCGAAGCGACGTCAAATTCTTTGGGCTTTTTCACCGCAGGAGGTGGCTCTTGAACTTTAATCGAGATCCATTGGACGGTCGACTTGGCCGGAATTCCTGAATCGGTCGCTCGGACACCGACTTTGTAGTCCCCGAGTTCCAAAGCGGTCCAGCTGAGATTTCCCGTCTGGGGATCGAGTTGCATGCCGCGAATCGGTTCTCCCTCGAAGTCGTACGTGACCACTTGTCCGGGATCGGTTTCTTTTGCATCAAGCCCGACATCCAATTTGATCCCAAGCGTTGCTGAGACGAGTTTGCTCTTCTCGAAGACAGGGGGGTTATTGGTCGGAGCAAAAATGTTGCGACCTACGATGCTGTTTTGGTATTCATCGTAAGGCCTTTCAAGCCTCGGGGCGTTATACCCCGGAGCTCCCTGATCGGGTTTTGCGTTCTTGAGTGCCAGGACTTCGCAGTCCAAAGTAATCTTCAACTGGTTTGGTATTTTGCTGTTGGGCAACGGTTGCATATCAAACCGCAATACCCGATGCAGATAGTCTTTCGCGTGAAATGCATACAGAAGTTTGGTCGCATTCTCGATCGTCCCGGTCCCAGCAAGTGAGAATTTAAACGATTGATAGAGATCTTTCTCGACGCTATCCCCGGCCGATTTAGGCAAATAATCGACCAGTTCGCATTCGTCGGCGAGATTGATTAGCCACTCAAGGTACTGTGCCCGAGCTTTTTCCTCGTTGCTCGGTAGCGACTGGGGCACGAGTCGATTGAGTTTGGCTATCGCCATCGCACCGGCTGTTATCTGTAGCTTTTGATCGTTCCGCTGCTGCTCCAAACTCAAAATCTGGTTCTGTTTTGTATCAAATCCCTTTCGGATCGATTCCCAGAAGTAGTTCCCGACGAACAAAAGGATTACAAGCCCCACGCCGGCGGCGAGGATTTTTTCACGGTTGGATAAGTTCACGATGCACCTCCAAGGATGGGTTCAGCGGCAGGTTTCGCCGGTTCAGTTGTTGCCGGTTCAGGCTTTGCTGGCTCAGTTGTAGCTGGCTCGGGTTTTTTCGGTTCAGTGGTTGCCGGCGCAGTGGTTGCCGGCGCAGTGGTTGCCGGCGCAGTGGTCGCCGGATCAGTGGTCGCCGGATCAGTGGTCGCCGGATCAGTGGTCGCCGGATCAGTTGTCGCCGGATCAGTTGTCGTTGGCTGAGTTTTGGCTGGCTCAGTTTTGGCTGGCTCAGTTTTGGCTGATCCCGCTTGGGTTTCTTGCTCCTTTGAAACTTCGGCATTGGGTTCGGTTTTCGGGTCGCTCTCGGGCGTATCTTCGATCGGATTACGCTTTACATTCCTCGGATCCTTAACCTCTGCCGTCGCGACGGTGATCTTCATATCGGCTACCACCGGATACTTCTTGTCCTGGCTTTGGGCCAAGCCGGTTTCGCGGACATTGTGCTTAGTGTCTCGATAGGCCGCCTCGATTTCGGGTACCAATTCCTTTTCCTTCGTTAGGAACTTGGTCAAAATGGTCGGCTCATTCGTTCGAGGATCTAAATTAAAGGTGGTGGCACTGAAGTAGGTGGTGTCTGCGTCTTTCGCGTTTACCGAGAGACGCTCGAGTTCGTCGACCCATAGGACGTCCCCTTGCATGAAGGTTTCTACCTTTTTCCAGTCAGCAAGATTCTTCCCAGCAGTCTTTAGGATAGGTGTTTGACCGGCAATCTCGTCCTTGAGCACCTTGATATCTTGATCCAATGTCGAATGACTTGATGAATACCACCACCAAGATGCGGCCAGCAATGCAGTTGCTGCCGCGCCTCCCATGATGTACTGCGCGACGGGCTTTTTCTTCTCCACTCGTTTGCGAGGATTCGCAAAATCGATAATACGGTCGCTTGTGTTGGGCAGATGCAAAGCACCCAGCACTGGGGCAAAACGCCCGACGGTTTGGGTCGTTGCGGCAATAGCGATGTCAGCTCGTTCGGCCATGGTAAACGGATCGAACATCTTCACTGGAATATCAACTGAGTGACTTAATTCCTGTGCCAGCGGTGCTAGTGAGTCTTTGGTCCAGACGATCAGTTGATCGACCCTCAAGCCAGCTCTTTGGGATGCTGCTGCCATAAGCGTCCGCTTGATTTCGCCGGCGAGGATCTTTACCGCGCTGGCATCTTGCAGGTCCGTCGGCGCATAAAAGCTTCTCATGAAGACCGCTTTGCCACGCTCGGTGATTACGACATCGGCTTCGTCATTGAGCAGATCGATAAACAGAACGGTCGAATTGTTCCACTCAGGGTGTTTGGCCAAGGCTCCTGCGGCCGCGGCCATAGGCCTTAAGACCATGTGCTTGAGCGTCAGTCCAGCTTCGGTAACTGTCGCGTCTATCTTTTGGATCAGTGCAGGACTAATCGCTCCAACGATGCAGTCGATGCTACCCTCTAAGTGCGAGGGCATCGTGATGAAGTCCAACGGCCAGCTTTCGTTGACGCTTGCAAAGTACCGAGGGGCAGCAAAGCGAACCATGTCGGGAAGTTCGTTGGTGTCGACCATCGGCAGGGTGATCGCCCTGAGCTCGATGTCGTTTCGGCTGACGCATGCGATCGCATGCCCCCCTTTGATGTTGGCTTGCTGGAGCAACTCTTTCAGCGCTGCGGTTGCCTGTGGGCTACCCCATGGCTGAGCGCCCTCTTCGAGTTCAATCGGGGTGCTGAGCACTTTCTCGATCGATACACCGGTCAAACCGGTCGATCCAACGGCCACTCGGACCTCGTTGGAATCGCATTCTAGACTTATGAATTTCGACATGCTTGTGAACTCGCGGGTGCTGTTTCCTTGAAGTATTTCTCAGTCAGTGTTTACTTTGTTGTCATGATCGCATTGCCCATGGCCCGTTGGCCGAGCGTCGATTGGGCGAATCCTCTCCCGAGGTGATCGAGCTTGCGGTACAAGACGATCACCGGCACGGATCCAGACCCATCGATGACCGCTTCGGTACGCGCAAACCCGGAGGTCTGCTCGAAGTACCCAACGCTCTGGACTCGCATCACATCCCCACCCCCGGTGACCAGAGGCGCGATGGTCTTCATTTGGTCCAACGTCAATATGCCTTCGACCATCGGCCAAGTCTCGTACTTGCGGTTTTCGGTGTCCGATTGAGAGGCCCGGGATTCAATCAGTTTTTCCAGGATTTCATCGGTCATTCCAGGCAAGCCCGAAAGAATCTCCTTGGGAGCTTCATTGATGTTAATTCGACCTGGAAGCATCGGCGCCTCTACCGTCGTAACTTTGTCCATCAGCATTGGCAAATAGAGGGCCATCTGTACCGGTGATGCCGTCAAGGGGGACATGAATTTGATTTCTTGACCGTTGACGTTGGCCGTGAAGCTCGCGTCGATGAGTTCCAGAACACCGTTGACTTGGAATTGCCCGGGCTGAGTTTCGTCGATGCCAAGGGCGTCGAAGTTCGCGGCTGACCATGGCCGTGTCTCGGAAGGCTGGGCACCTGTGCCCCCCCCACCACCACCGCCACCGGGTCCACCGCCACCGGGTCCACCGCCACCGGGTCCATTGTTTCCGCCACGGCCGCCGCCAGGTCCATTGTTTCCGCCCGGACCGTTGTTGCCACCTCGACCACCGCCACCACCCATACCACCACCACCCGGGCCTTGTCCACCTCGACCACCGCCACCACCCATACCACCACCGGGGCCGCCACCACCCGGGCCTTGCCCACCGCGACCGCCGCCGCCACCCATACCGCCGCCACCCATACCACCACCGGGGCCTTGTCCGCCGCCGGGGCCTTGTCCACCGCGACCGCCCGGATTGAATCCGCCCCCACCACCTCCTCGTCCACCAGCAGGTGGTTGCGGATAGGATGCAGGCATCGAAACTAGCGAAAATACTGGATTAGCGAACTCTATCAAGGAAAACTCACTACGGCCTCCGCGACCACCTGGATTGAACCCGCCGCCGCCCTGGCCACCGCGACCGCCACCCTGGCCACCGCCACCACCAGGATTGAATCCACCGCCACCACCAGGATTGAATCCACCGCCACCACCAGGGCCGCCACCGCCACCAGGACCATTGCCGCCGCGGCCTCCGCCACCCATGCCACCACCAGGACCGCCACCGCCTGGCAAGCCACCAACAGGGCCCAAGCCACCACGGCCTCCTCAGCCCATGCCA
>CAILTZ010000901.1 GCA_903837255.1 uncultured Pirellula sp.
CGACTGATCCGACTGATCCGACTGATCCGACTGATCCGACTGATCCGACTGATCCGACTGATCCGACTGATCCGACTGATCCGACTGATCCGACTGATCGGACTGATCTGACTGATCGGACTGATCTGACTGATCTGACTGATCTGACTGATCTGGCTGATCCGACTGATCCGAATCGATCACGCCGAAGTTTGGGTTGATTTCTTCGGCATGGGATTCGAAACCGAAGGCTTCGACGTTCTCGGAGCTAGGTGCATCGAGAGCCATATTTTGAGCGGCGGCGACGGCAGCGGCGATTTTTTCGTAGTCGGGTTTCGACCAACCTTCAGGGGCGGTTGGCGGAGCAGGCAACTGGGCATGAGCCACAAGCCGCTCAGCGAGTCGATAATCTTCGGGATGGATGATTGTCCCGTCTAGCGAATTATCGCTTTGGTAGACTCTCAGAAATCCGATGGCTTGTCTGGCATTGTTTTCCGACAAGGATTCTTTGAGGAATTTGGCAAGTGATTCGCGGTTGGCCAAGTTACCCTGGGGCCTTTGTTCGACGAGCCGCTTGGCCGTCGTGTCATCCATGCCCGGTATCCGTTTGAGCGCTTCCAAATCGGCATGGTACATATCGATGCCGGCTTTGGTGATCGCCGAAGAGATGGCTTCTTGCAAAGCCGTTTCAAGTTCAGATTGAGGCAACTCGCGTTGATAGGAGCCGAGTCGCAGGCGAGCCGGTTCAATTTTTAGGATTTGCTTCAATGGGTCTTGGAGTTTCCAACCCAGCCACACCGCGGCGCGATGCCGGCGAGAGATTTTGGGAAGCTCCACGAGAGAGTTTCGTGAGGTGCAGAAAGCGTCTGCACCTTGACGGTCGGCGAAGGTCCAGTAGAGGCTCCCCTCGGACGACTGCTTCATCAGTTCGGCGACCGAGTGGATCAGGTATCTGCGGGCATGACCGTTGGTGAGGGCCACCAAGGTGACTTGGTGCTCGTGAACCCATTGTCCAAGTTGGGTGACGTTTTGCGAGACGACATCGGGTTTGGAGGAATTGCAAACAATGTCGCCGGTCATCAGCAATGCGCCTTGGGCATCCACCACGGCGACCGCAGCGGTCTTTTGCCCGACGGCGTCTATGAGCAGAATCCTGTGTCCACGGATCGGACGCTGAAGCATCACCGTCTCGAGGTGGTCGACAGCCGACTCGATGAGGGCTTGATTGGCATCCTCTTCTAGAATGCCGAGGACATCTTGCTGGAGTTTTGGCAGGAGGAACTCTTTAAGCCCTGTGTCGGAGACTTCCATCAGAAGCGGATGCATCGGATGACGTCCTGGGCACAGCGAGTCGCGGCACAGCTGGACCAAAGATTTGGTGTCGATTTGGTATTGAAGCTGAATGATTTGCGAGCGTAGACCCCGAGAGAGCATCAAGACCTGGAATGGCGTCAAGTCTCTGAGCGGTTTGCGTAGTTTGCTGTAGGACTCAAGAATTCCTCGCAACCAACGTCGACGGCGTTGTCGCGGAGAGAGCTGCTTGTCGCTCAGGCTCTTGGTTCTGATCTCTCTACTCTTTTTGCGATCGTTTTTGAACGAAGCGATAGCGACTTCCGCGTTGCTTGGATTGGAGGAATCCGAAGGGTTATTTTCCGGGGCCGTCTCCGTAGGCAGCTCGGTCGGGATCGCTGTGCTTGGGGCCTGGGGAGCATCTGACACCAAGTTTGTATTGTCAGTGCTAGCAGACTCAGTGCTAGCCGACTCAGGGCTAGCCGACTCAGTGCTAGCAGACTCAGTGCTAGCAGACTCAAGGCTAGCCGATACGGTGCTCGCCGACTCAGGGCTAGCCGATACGGTGGGGGGCTCATCCGCGGGAGCTTGTTCGGATTCCTTGGACGGTTCCGGCAGGACCTTGACCGAAACGACGGCGTTTTTGAGAATAGCGCGCTGGAGGGTGAGCATCAGTTGCGCATCTTCGCTCAGGAGCAGTTGCAACCAGCGTTTGACTTTGGGAACGAGTTGTTCGGCTTGTTCTGCCCCGAGCCCGGTTTGGCTTTCGACCCAAGCTTGCAGGTCTTGAACGTTATCGCCTCGGTAGAGCAGAATCGCTTGGCCGACCTTCTCGATATTTGGATCGGCGTCGGCGAAGGCCTTGGCAGATTTTTTGCCGCGCAGATTTTTTGCGATCGCGTCGACTTGGGAGACCGATGTGCATTGGTCGATGACTTGCGCGATCGCATCGCTCCAGTGACCATCCTTTTGAAGACTTTGAGAGATTTGCTCTTTGTGTTCAGACAAACTCGATTCGTAGACGACTGTGCGTTTCAGTCGGGATAGAGATTTGCTGTCGAGCCCCGCGAGTTCGTCGGGCCGATAGGTCGCCAAATAATTTGGCTCGTACCCCTGGCTCAACAGCTCGACTGGGAACCGCAGCACCTCCTCCGGGAGACGCATGTAACGGGCGATTGCGGGTAGATCTTTCATAAACGATTGATAAGAGTCATTGTGGCGGCAATCAATGCCTTTCGAAGTAGGATGCAAATCTATCCTGGGCCAAAAACTGGGGCCTTATCCGCCACGAGAACCGCAACCGCCGGGTGGGGAACTTGGGAATCTAGGGCAGAGGGGGGTAGTTGTCAAGCTTTGAGCCAAACTGCGGACTGGGATTCTCACCAGCCCCCAGTTTACCCTGTTTGCCAACTGGGGCAAAGATTCTGCTTTTGCGGCCGTTTTTATCTCAAGCGATCAGGGGTTTGCGTCGATGAAAAGTTGGCTCAAAGGGATCGTCGGGGGACGCGAGGGGTCGAGCTTTTTAGACTTTGCAATTTAGCATTTGTTTGTTCGCTATCCATAGAAAACAAGTCCCCATGATTTCTCCTACTGCTTCGAGAATGCTTGTCGAATCCATCCTTGTGTGCGGCGTATCGAGCGACGCGATTGGATCCGAAGCATTCACTGTTTCTCGACCAACCACGATCGCTTCGGTCGGGTCGGCTGGTCCGGCGAGAGCGATTGCCGCGCCTGTGTCGGGCCTTCGGGCCAGCGTCCGAATGTCAGATCTTCTGGATGCCTTCAAAGCCTGCCTAGCCAATGAGTTGGTCTGGATCGAAGATTTTAGTGACGACGAAGTGGAGATCTCTCGCGATTTATTCGAAGTGCTCGAGGCCTTCGCCGAGATTCGCCGTCAGGACGTCGGCGAGATCTAGACGTCGAGCGTTTCGGGCACGATCAATTCGGGTCCTTGGTTTCGGACCGAGTTGACTTTGCTTGTCACCCGGGTCGTTTGAAGTGTTCCGGGCTGTGCGGGGCAGACCAAATCCTTGACGCTCTCCCAGTCGGCATGGCTTGAGAGCCAGCGGGCGAGGGCTGAATGGTCGGCGAGAATCACCGGCATGCGGTCGTGTACTGGTGCGGTATCAGGCCCTGCCTGGGTGGTGATGATCGTCGTCGAGAGCAGGGGCTCATGCGATGGCTGTCCATCGAGAGCTTTATGATTGGATGTCCAAAGGCACGCCAAGGCCAGCGGTTGAGTTTCAGGTCGATGGATCCAATACGTCTGCTTGCTGGGCTTGGCGTTGGGGTTTTCGATTTGCTTCCACTCGTAGTAGCCATCGGCCAGCAGCACGCAGCGGCCCTGGGATAAGAGCGGCTTGTAGGTCGGCTTTTCTTCGATCGTCTCGGCCCGCGCGTTGATCAAGCTGTAGGCGATTTTGAGTGAGTCGGCCCAGGGTGGTACCAAGCCCCATCGAATCGCTTCGAGCCTTGGCTCTGCATCGGCTTGGAATTGACGCACTGCCAGCACGGCTTGGGTCGGGGCGATGTTGTAGCGTGGTTCGAAGATCCCCGGTAGTTTTTGGGCCATGGCTGCGATACGCTGCGGCCAGAATTCGCCTTGCCCGATTTGCCCTTGCCCGATTTCACCGTAGGCGGGGAAGAACTCCATGAGCCAGTCGAGCACGGGGGTATGCAGGGTAAGTCTTCCGCACATCGCTGGGTTGATTTTTGATGGCTAAAGTTATTCGGGACTGACTATTCGGGGCTGACTTCGACCAGGGGTTCGTAAGTCCCGTCGTCGCTGAGGAATCTACCTGCGTAGAACTCCATGCTCAGGTGCAGACCCATGAGAGTTCGTCGAGAGCAGGGGGCCAGCGATCGGTAGAAGACCCACTGATCGTTTCCGATCTGGACTCGGCAGCCTTGAGCGATATCGTCGGAGACTTTTTGGAGATTTTGAGCGACCGAAAGCGGGCGCCATGTGTAGATGGGGTTTCGGGACTTTTGGCCGACGGCCACGAGCATCGCGCTTAGGAGCCGAGTGCGCGTGGTGCGAGCTTCAAGGACGACTTTGCCCTGAGATCCCTGCAATGAACCTTGGGTTGTCCCGCGTCGCCATTCTGGCAAGCTCAGGGGGAGAAGCAAAGCCACCGGCTGAGTTCGATCCTCGTCGTTTTGGTCATCATGGAAGATCCTTTCGATGCGGCCTTCGTTGCTCTTGGCCTGTGGATGAAAGCTCACCGACGCATCGAGGGTCCAAGTCGATATGGATTTCCAATCGGATTTCGAGTCCTCTGGATTGCCTAGCACCGAGTCGGCCATGTAGACCATTCCTTCTTCTCGCATAAGCATCAATTGGCGATAGACGGTGCAGTTTCCTTCCAGATCGCACTCGAGTTCTAGGTAATCGACGTCATCGTCGGAGAACCAGCAGACTTCATTCCAGGCCACATCGATGTTGACTGGTTTGCCTCGATACTCCAGAGCGACATCCCATTCCCCGGAGAAGATTCGTTGTCCGGACTCGTCGCACAGATCGAGCCAGATCGCATCGCGTGAAAAGTCGACTGCCAGCTGACAATCGCTTTTCCGCCAGCTTCGACGCATAGAGACAATTTGGTTCTTTTCCCAGTAATGGCTGGGTTTTGGGAGCCTCGCATCGTTGGTCTTGTTCTTGCGAAGTTTCGCAGGTTTGAAACCTTGTTCCTTGCCGACTTGATCCGGGAGAGCCACTGCGGCGGCGAGCTGGATTTTTTTGTGCCCTTTGCTCAGTTTCATCAGCGAGTTCCAAAACTCTGGGTCGTGACGACTGGCCTCGGTTTGGTCGAGCATTGCAAGTCCGTTTGCGTCGGTCAGATGCAGCAGGATCGATTGAAATTTGGCCAGCGCCCGCCTCTGGGGCGGATACCATTTGCGAGCTCCTACGCTATCGGCGGCCCAGCGGCTGCGAATCAACGAAGCGACAAAGGCTCGGAGATCCTGGGCACCGAAGGCCAAAAGAGCTTGTGGCTCCTCGGCGGTTTGCTCGATCAACAGGGCCAAGCGATTGAGCGTCTCGCTGACGATCCGGTCTTTGCCCCCCAAATGCGACATCTGTTTGGCAAGGGCCAGCGGCACCTCGCAAGCCCAGATGACCCAAGGAAAAAGCCCATCCGAAGGCCCTTGTTCCCATGCCCTATCGACTTGAGTGAGCGTCGATTGGAGAACTTCGAGCCAGAGTGTCGGCGGTACATCACGCCCGACCTCTGGTAGCGCATAGAGCCAACCCGTGGCTGTCAAAGCCACATAGGGGTCATAACTGGACTTGGGGAGCTGCTGTGTGATCCACTTGCCAATCTTGGCCGCTTGGGCAACCTGCTGCGAACGGATCTCGTCGGGGACCCCTAGGGGTTGATTGTCACGCTTGGACTTGCGGCTGGATTTTGAGAGGACGTAACCAAAGGGTTCGGCTCCGAAGGCATCCACAAGATCATTCAGGAACTCTCGGTGCGCAGGTTTAGCCACATCCCACTTGCCTACCCCCCAAAGCATCGCTTGAAGGTACTGGTGGATGGGGAAGTCCGATGGCTTGTGCTGCCCCTGCTTGGGCTCGACCGGCAAGGAGCTTTGCAGCATCGCAACATTGTCCACACAGAGCTTCTCGAGCCACTGCATGGCGGTTTGATTATCTGAATTGCCAGGATCGCCCTGATTTGAGCGACCTGTTCGATGCTTGGGCTTTACCCAGTCCATAGGATCTCGTCCAACCAAGAAAAACGTGATACGATATCGGCCAACTACAGGGCCCAATTGTTGTTCCAGAAATTCTAGATGCAAGAATCATTTTGTATGATTCCTGGAATCGAACCAGTCCCCCAGAATGGGTCATCCCAGGCTAGGTCTTGACATGACAGGACTCGATACAATGCGATCAATCTACAACGTTTCCTTATCCACCCGCGGACTAAAGTCTCCGTTGTCGACAATCTTTGCACTTTTTTCGTGCGTAATGGTTCTCTCAACGATCTGCCAATATGCCCAGGGACAAGAAGAGGGCTGGGTCGAGCAACCTGAAATTCTCAAAAGAATCGAAAAAAGTTTTGCAGATCCTCCCGAGTGCAAAAAGATGGTAGAGGATGGCCGAGTATGGATTCATCGAGATGAACAAGCGGTCATCGTCGATGGTTACATCTGCCAACGAAACGCCCCTCTCGAGATGTTCGCCTGCCCTATCGGAACCAAAGAGCACGAGTCGGTCGTCGCGGTGTTTGCAAAGTCACGATTTGTGCACGCATCCTTGCTCGCTGTCGGTGGAGTTCCAGGAAAACCAGTTGCTTTCGAACCCAAATTCACCCCTGCAAGCGGTACGACAATCCGCGTCTACGCCTTGTGGCACGACGAAAAAGGCGCGACACAAGCAACCCTGGCCCAGCATTGGATCCGTCAAACAGGGACCAAAAAACCGATGCTCTGGGATTGGGTATTCGCCGGTAGCAAGATCTACAAAGATCCAGAAACTGGGAACGAGACCTACATGGGCGACGGAGGTGAACTGCTGAGCGTGGCCAACTTCATGACCTCGACAATGGATGTGGCTGTCAAAAGCGATGCGGCCAACGCAGGTTTGGTCTTCGAGACCTTCACCGACAAGATCCCCAAACGCTTTTCGCCCATTAGGCTCGTGCTGGTCTTGAGCGACCAAGCCCCTTATGCCGACGACATCTCAGACAAAGATAAAGACAAAGACAAGCAAGAGCCCGAGTTACCCAAGCATCTCAAGGCGGAAGTGCCCAAGCGTCTCTTGGAGTTCCTGCCCCCGAAGAAATCGTGACATGACCCCATTTGGACAACGACTCGCACTGGCCGTTACTCAAAAGAAGAATCCCGTTTGTGTAGGCATCGACCCACGAGCAACCTCTCTGCCAGAGTTGCTCAGGCCCAACCCAAGCGCCAGCATCGAACAGATCGTCCAATCGATCGAGACGTTTTGCTTGGCAATCATCGATGCGGTCGCGGATCTGGTTCCAGCAGTCAAACCACAAGCTGCCTTTTTTGAAGAGCTCGGGCCCCTGGGAATGGTGGCATTGCACAAGACCGTCCGTTACGCAAACCAGCGCGGATTGCTGGTGATTATGGATGCCAAGCGGGGGGATATCGGCACGACCGCAGCGGCCTACGCGAATGCTTATCTGGGCTCGGGGGCGCCTGGTTCGTCGGCTTATAGCCCCTGGGGTGCTGACGCTCTGACGATCAATCCTTATCTAGGTGCCGACACACTCGAACC
>CAILTZ010000902.1 GCA_903837255.1 uncultured Pirellula sp.
GGACTCCGTTAGACTTTACAAAATGGACCTCAACGATCGTAACCCAGGAGCTCAAACGGCAGGCCGAATCGATTGATGCCGACACAGGGATCGAAGACCACACGCAGCTATCTGGAGAAGCGACACGCGAAGGAGCGTTTCTAAACTTCGAGTCCGAATCCTACATAAGCGATCTGACTCTTGAGAAATTTTTTCCTGAGGCGCGGGCGAACAGCCGAGAAGTCGCTTTCGATAGCGTGAATATGAAGAGCACTGACTCGTGGAGTTTCTTGAGCCTTGGAGGAGGTCAAATCAAGACATCCGCAGGGCAAGATGGCGAAGTTATTGCCTCAGGGGGTAGTTCAGCAAAAGCGATCGAGACGCTGACCTACACCGCCGATGCAACTCGCCAGCTAGAGTGGATCGACGAGGTATGGGAACACTTTTCCAATGAGAATCGAAACGCTAGGTTTTCCAAGACGATCGTCACTACGACGGCTTTCGATCCGAACAACCCCGATGCGGTCGATTCCTCGCCTATGATCTCCGGTGACGATCGCGTGGTCGTCACCGGTACTCAGTCATTTCTCACCGTACGTAAAATGGCTCTCGGTCCACGTCCCGAAGATGTCTTTCGCGAGTACATCCAAAGCATCTTTGATCTGGGGACCGGCGAGAGAAAAGGAAGAGATAACCTTACCAACTACACCGCTGGACTTCGTGAGTCCGGAGGCATGGCTCCGGGTGGTGACCCGACACCCCGTGACCAGTGGATCACGACGTATGAAGCGAACTGGGACCCACGCAACTTCTACGAAGCCGACCTGGACGGCATTCCACTACCGGCAGACAGATATCTGCATCTGGATGCACATCTATACAAGCTCCCCGACGGATTCGTCGCTCCGAGTTCCAACACCAGTGGACGGACCTGGACCGAGTATGGGGGTACAGTAGGATTAGAGTTTGGTAAGGGGTTGCTGCAAGGAGCCGCAAACTTGGCAAATGGTCTTCAGGATTCGGTGATCGCAGCGGTCAATTTGACTCAAATGCCTGGAAACTGGTTTTGGGGCGACCAAGGCCTAGGATATCTTGAATCACCTGATTGGTCCTATAGGCTCTTTACTGATGAAGGAGAGGCAGTCCACAGATGGAGCAAATTTGCCGGTGCTTTCGGGGTCGAATTGTTAGTTGGCGGTTTGGCTGGCCGTGCTGCTTCAGCGGTTGATGACATGGGCCGATGTGGAAACTGGTTTGCTAAGCTCGTTTGGGGTACATGCTTTATCGAAGGAACCCTCGTCACCGTATCGAGTCTTCCAGGCCAATCAACCTCAACGGATTCACTTTGGTCGGACCCATCCTGGCTCGACGAGCCATCACAGGAAACACCATGGCTCGCACCCGAGCGTTACGCATCGGTGGCGACCCGCTCGCAGCTACAAGTCCCCATCGAATCGGTGCCGATCGGAGCGCGCGTTCCGACCAAGAACCCCAACCGCTCCGAAGTCGACCCGCAGCCCGAGCCTGATCAAGCATCGTGGGCCAAGCTGTCGATCACCGCAGAGGGAAGCGACGGCGGCATTGTCGAAGCCGAGATCATTCGTCCAAGCTCGTGGATTCTACGTAACGGCATCTGCGCAGGCCGAATGCTACCATTCAATCTGCCCGAACTGGATGTCTCCGGGCTAGCGTTAGTCACTGCCATCGACGACTGCCCACCGATCGCCGAAGGTGAAGGTTCGGTGGTGACCGCACGTTTTGTCACCCGCGAAGTCCACGTCGTGGCCAGCGTGGATGTGCTAGGTGCCGACGGCACTGTCGAAACCATCACCGGAACGACCATCCACCCAGTCTGGTCGGTGGACC
>CAILTZ010000903.1 GCA_903837255.1 uncultured Pirellula sp.
GGCGATGCGTCAGAGAATGCCCAGCGCATGGATCTTGATTCCTGGTTACGGGGCCCAAGGTGGCTCGGCTCAAGACGTCAAGCTCGGACTCGATTCGCGTGGGCTCGGTGCGATCGTCAATTCTTCCCGCGGCATTATCTTTGCCTACGAACAATCCAAATACCAAGCGACCCAGTGGACCACCTCAGTGCGAAACGCCACGCTCGATATGATCGAAGCCTTGAGCTAAAGCAAACCTCTAAAACCATTCCTTCTTTTCAATCGCATAGGTCTGATAGAACTCATCGTCAGGTTTCGTCAGGTAGATGATCCCTTCGATGAGCCCGACGAGCCCCATGATCATCGGACCAAAGAGCGGAAAAATCAAACAAGGTCCCAGGATCACTCCCCCGACGCTCACCGCTAGCATGATGAACCCAGCGTTGTTTAGCCCCAAGATGAACTTGTGAACCCCTAAACCTCCAAGCAGTAGTCCACAGATTCCAGCAGCGTTTTTTTTCCCAATAAATTCTCTGCTCTCCGAAAGAGCCTCGTCGTTTGAATAAACGTTGGTTTTGCCAGGATTCCACGGCTTTGCCATCGGGACCGGAACGTGGAACTTTCCTGAGCACTTCGGGCAGTCGGCCACAAGTCCGGCTTGTGAGGGATGAACCGTGAGGATCGCTTGGCAATGCGGACAGTTCAATTGCATCGGCCGGACCGAGGCATCAACCCCTGGGTTCGGTGAGTTGTCATTCATAGGATCGGTGTACTTCCTTTAAAAAGTGGCCCGGTCATGGATCGCTGAGCCCATGGATATCAAAAGGGATCCGAGTCGCGGTTTGCGCGCGGGAACCTCAATGTATTCTCGTTTTGAACCGCTGGATCTTGGGTTGATTCCGGATTTTTTCCTACCCAAGGGCTCTTGCTGGTGGATTCGACCGACAGAACAAATCCGCGTATTGCAACGCGTGCCCCGAATCGATACCTTGGACTCTCCGAGAATGCTTTGCGAGAGTCCTTTTTCATGGATCCATTTTTACCGTTAAGCTTTTGCAGTTAAAAGTTTTCAGCTAGACCTTATTGCTAATTTTGGGGAGCCGATCGATGAAGTACGGAATGAATTTGCTGTTGTGGTCTGGGGAGCTGAACGAAGGTTTGGCCCCAGTGCTAGATAAACTCAAGGCATTCGGATTTGATGGCGTTGAAATTCCGATGTTCAATCTCGATCTTGATTATGCAGACTGGGGCAAAAGACTCGATGCGATCGGACTCAGGCGTACTGGGGTGACGGTCCGAAATGTCGATGACAATCCGATCAGCCCTGACGCATCGATACGCAAAAAGGGAGTCGATCTGAACAAACGCACACTCGATTGCTGCGCGGCGGCCGGCGTCGAAACCATCGTAGGTCCTTTCCACTCGGCGTTAGGTTACTTCTCCGGCGCAGGTCCAACGAAGGACGAATGGAAGTGGGGGATCGAGAGCATGAGCCAAGTCGCAGAGCATGCGGGGAAAGTTGGAGTGATGCTCGGAGTCGAACCGCTGAACCGATTCGAATGCTACTTCCTTAATGCACAATCGGATGCTGCAGAGTTTTGTCGCCAAGTCAACCATCCTAACTGTCGGATGATGTACGACACGTTCCACTCGAACATCGAGGAAAAGAGTGTTGGCAAAGCGATCCATGACATCCAAGACATGTTATGCCATATCCATATCAGCGAGAACGATCGCAGCACACCTGGTGCAGGTAATGTCCGGTGGGATGAAAATTTTGATGCGATCTCCCAGATCGGATACGACGGTTGGTTGGTGATCGAAGCCTTCGGCTTGGCCCTGCCAGAACTGGCCGCTGCCACTCGCATTTGGCGACGAATGTTTGACGACGAATTGACGCTGGCCAAGGATGGATTAGCTTTCATGAAGGAGCAAGTGGCCAAGCGATGCAAAAAAACCTAAAGCAACTTTGCTGCTCTGTCCTGGTATGCATCGGTGCTCAAGCCATCGATGCATCGAATCACCTGCAAGCACAACCCGCCAAACCAACGGTAATTCTCGTGCGACCCTCTGCGTGGGCCGAGTCGCTTGCCGAATGGAAAACCTATCGCAGCCCCGAGTACCAGTTCGTCGAGGTCGACTCGATCGCTAGTTCTCTGGAGTTGCGCCAACGGATTTCAACGGCTGCGAGGACTTGCACGTCTCCTGCCGTCGCGCTGGTTTTGTGCGGAGATGCAGCCTTGGAGGTTTCCCCCAAGCGATGGCAAGCTCTTACCCCCGGCGTGGTCTTGGAGACCCAAATCCAACTTGGGGAACTGACCACCAAAGAACTTTGCACCGATGCGCTCTACGGAGATCTCGATCAGGACGGTTGCCCGGATATTGCCATCGGGAGGCTTCCGGCAAAAACTCCCGAAGAACTCTCGCGGATGCTCCGGCGTAGCATCGACTACGAGGCCCTTGCACCCGGACCTTGGAACGACACGATCCACGTCACCGCAGGAGTCGGTGGCTTTGGGTTTCTAGCCGATACGGCGATCGAAACCGTCACGCGAAGGTTTTTGACCGAAGGACTACCCCCCTACTTTCGATTGAATGTAACGGTTGCAAGCTGCACAAGCACCTACTGCCCAAATCCATGGAAGCTCCGAGAGGCTTACATCGATCGCATCAACCAAGGCGGGTTGTTTTGGGTCTACATCGGGCACGGCCAAGTCAATGAACTAGACCGATTCCAAGTGGCTAAGCAATGGCTGCCGATCGGTCAGCCAGCGGATGCGTCGAAGTTCGATTGCCAAAACCGACCACCCATCGCCCTGATGCTCGCATGCCTAACCGGAGCCTTCGACGCCCGCGTCGATTGCTTTTCTGAGCACTTGCTGGCCCAGCCTCATGGCCCCATCGCGGTCATCAGCGGTTCACGTGTCACGATGCCCTATGGACTCAGCCAACTCTCAAGCGAAATGATCAACGGTTGCTTTCGGGATCGGATCGCGACACTCGGCGAGATCTTACTCCAGGCCAAGCGTCGAGTTTGGGTCGATGACCAAGAGAGCCAAACAGAATCGAACGCTCTGGCCCCCAACGGGGCCAAGGATCAGCCAAACGAAGGCGTCGACATTAGGAAGCGCTACCGCAAAATCGTTACCGATATGGCTCAGGCTTTGAACCCCAGCGACCACGACTTGACCCTCGAACGGCGCGAGCACGTGCGATTGATGAATTTGCTAGGTGACCCACTGCTCAAGATGCCTTATCCAAAACCCCTGGAACTGACAGTCCCGAGCAAAGCCACCAGCACGGAGCGTTTGCGAATCTCTGGGAATTCTCAAGTCGCAGGGAAACTGGTGGTCGAACTGGCGCTGGTTCGGGATCGAGTCCCCGAGGGTGTCGTCGCGCTGCGATCGTATCGTGGGACCCAAGAGGATCATCAGCAGATGGATAAGAACTACCAAGCCTGCAATCACTTGTTAGTTCAAACGTTGGAAAAGTCTATCGGCGCTGGAGCCTTTGAGGTCGACTTGCAGATTCCCGAAAATTGCTCCGGCCGACATGTGCTCAGTGCGTATGTCTACGGGGAACACGACTGGAGTGCAGGTGCGGAAAAACTCGTGATACGCAAGCCACAATGAATATCCAGCAGATCGAGTCGATCCAGGACCCTCGCCTGGATCCTTACCGAAATCTTCGGGCCACCAACTTAACTCGCTTTAGCGGTCGGTTTATCGCCGAGAGTAGGCCGCTGGTCCAGCGGCTATTGGCCAGTGGTTTGGAAGTCGAATCGATCTTGGTCGACGACAGCGATCTTGAACAAGCCACAGCTTGGCTTCCCCCGGATGTTTCGATCCTGGTGGTACCTCATGCTCAAGTGGCTGAACTCATCGGATTTAATTTCCATCGTGGATTCATGGCTTGCGGCAAGCGACCGGCGATGCCGATTTGGTTCCCAAGGGACTCGAGTCGCGCACAGGACAACGACCAACACTGGACGGGTGTCATGCTTATCGGGGTGCAGGATCCCGAGAACATGGGTTCGATTTTTCGCTCTTGCGCGGCACTTGGGATTCGGGACATTGTGCTAGGTCCAAACTGCGTCGATCCATTTGCTCGTAGAGTTTTGAGAGTCTCGATGGGCAACGCATTCAAGCTCAGCTTTTTTCGGGTTGAGCACGCGGTCGATGCGCTGCGGCAGGCCAGCGATTCATCCATCGAATCTTTAGCGGCCTGTTTGTCGCCATCGAGCATCGAGCTCAGAACCTATCAGCGCAGAGGACCGGCCTTGGTGCTATTTGGTAACGAAGCATACGGATTGCCCGAAGATGTCGCTCAAGCTTGCACGAAAAGCGTACGCATCGATATGGCGTTAGAGACCGACTCGCTTAACGTCAGCGTGGCAGCGGGGATCCTGCTTCACTACATCTGCCGGATAGCTTAGTTTTCGAGTGTGGCGGTTTCGTTGCCGGCGATCGAAGCGACGGCTTTGAGAATCGTCATGTCGGCTGTGTAGCTCATGACTCGGATCGAACCGTCGGTCATTACGGAGTTCCAGCCTGGAGCATGTGCGCTACCGAAGTCATGGCAAGCCATGCAGCTGCTGGGTGAATCGTGTTCCGTCCCGCGAGCGATAAACCGCACGTAGGAGTTTGCCGCAGCATAGTACTCAGGGTACCCTGCAATTGGAGTTCGATCGCCGTAGTCCATGCCGGTTTTGTACCTGAGTGGATTCATCGCCTTTTCACCCAAGAAAAGCGTGTTGCTGGTCCCATCGGTGACTTCCTTCATCTGAGTCTTGTTACCACAAGCCCAGATACCAGGCTGAGTCAGGTCGATTCCGGCCAGGGTCACGTCGGCGGTGTAAGCAGCACCACCGCTCATGGCATAGTCGGTACGCGCCCCATAGGGACCAAACTTTTCAACGAATGGGGTTACCAAGTCATAGGACTTGGCATCTCTGCGACTCGGGCAATAGAACTGAGGAACAACAGCCTCGATGTACTTGTAGTCCGCAGCAGGAATTGGAGTCGTCCCAGGCATCGTATCGCAAATCCTACCGAGATTGATGCTCAGTTGCGATTGTTCCATAAATGGCATGATTTGAACCATCCAGGGTACACCGTGTTTGTCGGGTCGAATGATCGCTGCGGGAATGTTCACAGCCAAAGGTGGCTGCTCTCCGGCGTAGCCCGGAAAGCGATTGTAGGCCGACTCATACTAATGAGCGGCGATCACGATGTGCCTCATGCGATTTTGGCAATCCGCTCGTCGAGCCGCCTCCCGGGCGGCTTGAACTGCCGGTAACAATAAACCGACCAAGACTCCGATGATCGCGATAACAACCAACAATTCAACCAGAGTGAAACCGCGACGAGTCAGAGCTCGACGGCCATTGTGCCTTGAAAAAGGCAAAGTCGACAAGAGAGAAAAGGACATTGTCGGACTCCCATAAAGTAAGGAAAAAGAATGTGTGTGAGCGACAAAAATGAATTTGGCCATCCGGATGTGATCAAGAGAATGCTCATCCTTCCGCCCATAGAAGTAATCTAACGGGTCCAAAAACCGCTCCGCAA
>CAILTZ010000904.1 GCA_903837255.1 uncultured Pirellula sp.
CCGTCTGATCCGTCTGATCCGTCTGATCCGTCTGATCCGTCTGATCCGTCTGATCCGTCTGATCCGTCTGATCCGTCTGATCCGTCTGATCCGTCTGATCCGTCTGATCCGTCCGATCCGTCCGATCCGTCCGATCTAAACTCCCAACTAACGTCCGATAATGTTTATTATGTTCGGTTTTGAGTCGGTTTTTCGCTGGTTTTTTGAGGTTTTTGGCTTTTGGTCAGGTTTCTGCCGGTTTGCAGGATGCTAGCCGTTACGGCCAGGATCTGCCTGCCGAATATTCGGTTTTTTCGTTATGATCGTCCCGATCCCCTAGGCTCGGGCTGCCCAACTCTGAACTGAACTGAATGCTTATCCGCGTGCGAAAACAGCCAAAAGAACCCTCGAAAAACTTCTGGATCGCATGCCTCTACGCATTGATCCTATGCATGCTGGCCGGAGCCATGGTTCGACAATTTGCCATCGCTTGGCAGCAAGAGGTTTTAGCCGAAATCTCCAACGGATTGCTTTTCCTCCCACTGAGCATCGCAACCCTGTGGATCGGTTGGAACCTATCGCCTCGGCCGAAAAACCGTTGGATCGGACCGATCGCTACGGCGCTATTTCTCGCAGCATGCTGTACCTGCCGCTTCCTGATCGCCGCTTACCCATCGCTCAACGGACCAACAAACCCTGGATTCGTATCCCCTAAAGTCTTTTGGTTTGCGTTGCAAGTAGCCCACTGGCTTTGCTTTCTGGTCGTGGGCGTGACGATCTCAAAATTCATCCAGTGGTTCACCGGTGTAGGCATTTGGCCGATCCATGCCCCGAACAGAAAACCCGCTGGGCTCTCGATCGCCAAGCTAGGGCTTGCTGTAACTCTCAGCGCGCTGGCCGCGCTTGCATACCAACGCTGGTTCCAAAGCTGGTCGTCAGGGATTCTCGCAAGAGAGGACTCTCCGACGTGGTACCAGTTTTTCCCGTTTGGCTCTAAGCCTTGGGTCACCGGACTTGTCGGAGGCATGCTTGTACCGATCCACTGGTTTGTCATCACTGAGATCCTGGATCAGGACTACTCGAGCCGCTTGGCCAAGATTACGCTCCGATCGATCTTCCTAGCAGCTTGGCTGCTCATCGCGGCGATGTTACAAGCAGCTTGCTCGAAACTCTACTTTGGGAACCCGATCATGATCTTGCCAAATCTAGGTACTTGGGGCCAGTACTCGATCGGTCAACCTTACGTACCGCTGGCGATCTACGCTCCGATCGAACCTCCGTTTACCTATTACATTTTCAGAGCCCTATTGCAGATTGGACTGGTGTTGATTGCCCACCGATGGATCACCAGCCTGGGCTATCGCATCGGGTTCTATCGCAATGGATCTGCTCAAGCAGATTAACTGACAAATGAGTGTCCGAACTGCTGAAGCGATCCGTCTTCGAGCTTCTCTAAATAAGACCCCATTTTGCGGAATTTCTCGTAGCGGTTTTCGATCAACTCGTCGACTGGGAGTTTGCACAAGCCATCGAGTGTCTTGGACAGATAGCTCTTGACCCGTGAAGCCATTTGATGGTGGTCACGATGCGCCCCACCTAGCGGTTCTTCGATGACATCGTCGACTACACCGAGTTTCGGCAGGTGTGCAGAGGTAAACCGCAAGACATCTGCTGCCTTGGGGGCATGTTGGTGGCTCTTCCACAAAATCCCCGCACAACCTTCGGGACTGATGACCGAATAATACGAGTACTGCAGCATTGCGATTCGATCCCCGACGCCGATCCCGAGTGCACCGCCTGAGCCACCTTCGCCGATCACCATGCAAACGATCGGGGTCTTGAGCTGACTCATGAGAAACATGCTCTCGGCGATCACTTGAGCTTGCCCGCGCTCTTCGGCTCCGATACCCGGGTAGGCCCCCGGGGTGTCGATGAAGGCGATGATCGGTAGTTTGTACTTTTCGGCCATCTTCATCTTGGCCATGGCTTTTCGGTATCCTTCGGGATGGGCGCAGCCGAAGTGGCACGCGGCTCGTTCTTTGAAGGTGCGTCCTTTTTGGTGTCCGACGACCATGACTTTGCGTCGTCCGAGTTTAGCAAAGCCGGTGAGCATGGCTCGATCATCACCGAAGAACTTATCGCCATGGAGCTCGATGAATTCGTCAAAGGCCAGATTCAGATAGTCCTTTGTGTAGGGGCGATCCTTGTGCCGAGAGACTTGGACGACCTCCCATGGAGAGAGCTTTGAGTAGGTTTCGCGGGTGGTTTCTGCCCAACGTCGGCGCAATTGTCTTGTTTCTTCTTGCTCGGCCTCGCTTGGCTGGGTCATGGCTTCGAGCTCGCTCAAGCGAGCTTCGATGTCGAGCATGGGTTGTTCGAACTCAAATCCTTTGGGTGCTGTACTCATAATTCCTTTTAGATCATTGATTAGTTGTAGGCTTGGATTGGTATCAGCTTGCCGGCTCGATCCGACCGCCTCCTTGGTAGTCATCGAACGGATTCGATGATGGGATCCTGGGTGGCTTTTTAAAGATTGGTGTTGAACGCACCATCTTCAAAACGTCCCACATATCCTGAGGCCGATCTTCCGGTTTTTTGGCAAGCATTTTTCGGACGATGTTGTTAAAGTCGGTCGAGACGTTGTCGTTGTAGACCAACAGCGAAGGGATCGGAGCCGACACGTGCTTATTGAGAAGTTCGTTTGGGGTGTTGGCTGTGAAGGGTGCTTTGCCACCGACGAGTTCGTAGATCATGCAACCCATAGAATAGATATCGCTTCGAGGGTCGAGGTTGCCTCCTTTGATTTGCTCTGGAGACATGTACGAGCGAGTACCTTCGACTTTGTTT
The DNA here is from genome assembly GCA_903837255.1 of uncultured Pirellula sp. Classification (GTDB taxonomy): domain Bacteria; phylum Planctomycetota; class Planctomycetia; order Pirellulales; family Pirellulaceae; genus JBKCUI01. The sequence continues at coordinate 2,827 of CAILTZ010000904.1, forward strand.
TTTCCCCCGAAGAGTTTTCCTAGGCCAGATCGAATCTTTTTGGCGATGGTAAAGTCGATGAGTTTGACTTCCCAGTTTCGACTCAGCAAAAGATTATCCGGCTTGATATCGCAGTGAACATAGCCTTTGGAGTGCAAGTAATAGAGGGCTTCGCAAGCTTGGTCGACGATCGGTGGGAGTTGGTAGGCGATCGGTTCAGGGCCTTTGCGAAGGGCCATTTTGAGGTTCAATTCGCTAAAGAGTTCCATGACGATGAAGGGGGTCTCGGCATTGGTCCGGAATTCGATCAGCTTGATGATATTCTTGTGATTGAGTTCCTTGGCCACTTCGAATTCATGCTTGAGGAACCCGATTTCCTCTTTGTTGCCCCGTTGTTCGGGCCGAAGGACCTTCAATGCGTAGCGTTTGTTGTCCTGTTCAAGAATCGCTTCCCAAACTTGGCAGGTGCTTCCAAGTCGAATGAGTCGGGCCAGACGATAGGGCCCCAGGAAGTCGCGTACTTTGACCATAATCCACTCGTTTGAGAAAGCTGGCGTTGGAAAACCCTGGCAAATACTCCCCTGCCCTACCCTTGGGTTCGGCCACCAAAACAGTACTCACCCAACCGTCATTGTATGCAAAATCCGTATAATCCGAAAGGATTGACCTTTTGGTTCACTCGCCTACATTCTTGGCAAGTTGGCTGGAGGGTCAGGAAGCTGGGCTTTTCCAGGTTTTTGTAGACGGATTCTCATTTAGGAGTTTGCATATGGCTCGGTCTGGAGTGATTACGTTCAAGGGTGCCCCGATGACACTCGTCGGCGAGGAACTCAAAGTAGGCAGCGGTTTGCCAGAGTTTACTCTTCATTACTTCGAAGGTGGACTCAAGACGATCACCCGCAGTGATGTGCTTGGCAAGCCGACGATTTTCTCGATGGTTCCTTCGCTCGATACCGGCGTGTGTGCGATTCAGACACGCAAGTTCAACAGCGAGCTTGCGGCTCTTGAAGGCAAGATCAACGCGGTAACCGTCAGCCGCGATTTGCCGTTTGCGATGAATCGGTTTTGTGGAGCGGAGTCGATCAAGAGCATGCGGGTCGGTAGCGACTACCAGTCTGGCGATTTCGGTTCCAAGTTCGGAATGACGATCGACGAGCTGAAACTCCTGACACGAGCTGTCGTGGTAGCCGATGCCAGTGGCAAGGTCGTTTACGCCGAGATCGTTCCCGAGGTAACCAGCGAACCGAACTACGATGCGGCGTTGGCAGCGTTGAAAGGTTCGCTGTAGTCCAAGTCAGTCTTCGTTAGACGTTGCTACGAACTGTTCAAGGGCAGGGATCCCACCCCCCTGCCCTTTTTGTTTTTCCAAGATCGCATAAACAAGATCGCATAAATCCGTGAGAACCTCAGTCGTCGCCCTAATCCATACCATCATCCTGCTGGCTAGTGGACTTGTCACAGAGGATTCATGGGCCCAAGACTACTATCAAGATCCACCAATCGGATCGGTGACTCTGATGGCTAGTAGCCCGATCGCCGAGAGCCTAGTGGTCAATCGCAAAGCACTCGATGCAATCGGAGTGGATCGAGCGCTGCTGGCGTTTCGGATCCAAGCTGGCTTGCCGACTAAGAATGC
>CAILTZ010000905.1 GCA_903837255.1 uncultured Pirellula sp.
CGAGGTTGGTTCATCAAACAACATTACTTTCGGGTCCATGCTCAGAGCACGTGCGATTGCAACCCGTTGTTGTTGACCTCCAGAAAGTTGCCCAGGAAAATTAGCGGCCCATTTGAGCAAAGACCGCGTCGGTCGCTTGGGTTGGTCCTTTGGGTATGGGTACACCGTTTATTTGTGGGGCGGGAGTTCCCTTCGCAAGCGGCAGCACCAAGCGGACCCCTAGGACATTTTGATCACCCTTGGTGATCGCGAACGTCTGTTTGGGTTCCCTGGAATCCACTGGACTTCCTAGCGGATCTTTTACGATTTGAACTGAGTATGAGCCAGTCTTCAAACCCGATTGGGTGTCAAATCGAAATCGACCGGTAGCATCCGTCTTAGTCAAAGCGACCTCGAGTCCGTTTCGGTCGAGCAAAGCGATGGTCCATCCGGCTATGGGTTGTCCAGAAGGTGGATTCGGAGCGGCCATTCCCGGCGATTTTGCACGCGGGTCCGCAGGCCGATTTCTGGCAATCACTGCACCTTCGATCTTGGTATCAAAAACAAAAACGTTTGATTGAACATTTTTGAGCGTGGTGTTTCTCGCAATCACATCCGACAGTTTGGTTCTTTGGATCTCGCTGAGCATAGAACCGCTAAAGGTATTTTGGTACCAGAATCTGTCGCCATTTCGAGTGCGCTCGAATTGGCTTGCAATCATCCTTGTCCCTGTCGGACCGATGTTTCCATTTGGGACATGGTCTTCTGCGAGGATAGCTACCCACAAATCGATATTGTCAACCGTGCCGTACAGAGACGCAAGCTTGCTCTGTAGGGTAGTATCCCGTGTGATGGAGGCGAAACTGGTTATAGCAGGCAGTCCCAAAGAAACTCGGACCGAATTGTAGCTTGCCAGTCCGTGATCTCTGCCACGTTGAATATTGAGACTAACAAGATCCAGTCCGCCTGCACCTGGGGGGCCAAACAGGAAATTTCTAACCGAATTGACCACTTTGGAATCGAGCTCGGATGCCGAGTCGCTGGAAAGGTATTTGAGAACAGGTTCGACGCCGAATTTTTGTAGTAGAACCGGGTTGAAAAGTGCATCGGAAAGCTGCACGTCCTCGGCGATCGGATTTCCATCGCTATCTAAAAACCCAATCTCATCGCTTAGTAAGCTATGTCCAAACCGAAATCCTGCCGTCGCAAATTCGTTGCTCAATTGCGGATTGGTTTTCGCATCGTAGCCACGGTAGGGGGCGACCGCTTTGGGCCCGAGAACTGCTGGTAACCACTCGTTGAAGGTGATTGACTGGAGTTCACCGATAACGATCGCCCGAGCACGCATATAAAGTTCCTCATCTTTGAGTGCTGGATTCTTGGTCTTAAGGATCGAGGCCCATCGATTGTGTTCTCGAACAAACAGAGTCTGTAAACTCGACAGTTCGATGTTTTCGTTCGCCCGGACTTCGCCGGCAGCAAACATTTGGTCGGAGCTCAGGGTCGGGGAACCGTTCATCATGGGGACACTTCCCGAGGGAAAATTCTGGGCATTGTTCTGTGGCAGCATCCCATCGCTTGCCAATTTCATTTTCCCATCGACATTGGTCCGCAGCGCATTGGCGGTACCCTTATCGGTCCCGTAGATCATGGAGCCGTCGAGCCAAGCGGTCAGTGAATTGACTTGTTGACGTGGGTTGGAAATGCTCGAACCGGTTCCGGGGGCGGCCTCGGAACGAAGAAACGCCATTGTCTTTGTGCCTGCGCCGCTAGGATCGAAATAGGGATCTCCAGATGGGATAGCAATCGGCATGGGTTCCGAATTCCCGGTGGGTGTCAGCCCCAAATCGTGATCGATAAATTGGCCCCATGCGTAGACCAAGGCCGACATTCGGCCTTGGTTGGTTGTCCCGTTTACGCCTTGATCAGCGATTGAATTGCTGATCTCCCTCGCGCTCGGACGGCTTGTGCCTCCTGGAGAAGCGATGCCATCGGAGTACTGCGGGGAGGCCAATCGGATAAGTTGTTCGTCTGTGGAGCCCCATTGGAGCTGAGTTGGATTGTTTCCCGTTCCATCCACCGAATAATTATCCAATGGTCCAGGCTTGAGAATCCCAGCCAAATCGATCGCCATGAGCTGTCGCGTTTCCAGAGACTCCAAACGGAGTAAACGCAAGAAAGGACGAATTGCCATAATGC
>CAILTZ010000906.1 GCA_903837255.1 uncultured Pirellula sp.
GGGGCTCTGAAAGCCTACGAACCGGAAATGTTTGAACAGATTGAGAAAATCGCTCAAGCCATCGGAAAGCCCAATTTTCAGTCGAGCTTTGTTGAACACTTTGAGGCGATTCGAGGCAAATCAATCGATTATGCCGTCATGGAAAAGCATCCCAAGGTGGCTGTCATCGAGGCTCCGTTCCAGTGGGATGACGTCGGGAGTTGGCAAGCCATGTCCAGGTTGCTCAAACCCGACAGCCATGGAAACGCTGTCGAAGGCCCATTTTTGGGGATCGATTCCCAGAACCTAATCGTCCGCACCGATCCGGATCATCTGGTGGTTACCATCGGGATGAAGGACGTCATCGTCGTGCACACCAAGGACGCCACGTTGGTGGCGCCCAAGCACCAGGAGGAGCGCGTCCGAGAGGTGGTCAAGCAACTCCAGGAACTTGGACTTAGAGAGTATTTATAGCCAAGGTCCTCTCTACCGAGGTTGATCCTGACTACGTAGAGCCTATAGTAATGATTAGAACAAATCGTTGATTTTTTGAGATCAGGCATAGGCCCTTTGGTCGATCCTCCCGTATAGCGAAACTGCGGGCTGGGAGTTAGATGTGGCAGATATCAATGTAGCTGGGATCGCATCCCAGGAAATACTAAACCGATTGCCAGAGGGGGTCGCCGTCCTTTCCACCTCGATGACCATCGTCTGGGCTAATCAGTGTTTTAATAACTGGTTCGGGGGCGTCGATCGCGCGGGCCAAGATTTCTATAGCGCCCTTGGGCACCCAGAGGTACAGGGTTCCGAACCCTGTCCGCTTCGGGCTTGTTTGCTGCAAAACCAAAGTTGTGCGGCCACCCTCAAGCGCGAACCCAACGAGACTTCGGCCAAGCCTTCGTACTACCAAGTCCAGGCAGTCGCTGTTTCGCAATCACTGGAAAGCCGGATTGTCGTTACCGTCCGGGACATTACCGACGAGATTCTTCAGGAGCAAAAGCTCGCTGCGATCCACCAAGCAGGTGCCAAACTCACGGATTTAAAACCCGATGAGATTTTTGCCATGGATGTCGAGCAAAGAATCGACTTGCTCAAAGAGAACATCCGCCACTACACCCAGAACTTGCTCAACATCGAGGTCATCGAAATCCGCTTGCTCGAACAGTCCACCGGAAACCTCATACCCCTGCTCTCGGTGGGAATCGACCAAGCGGCTGCGGACCGGCGGCTCATGGCCAGTCCCTCGAACAATGGGGTCACCGGATGGGTTGCAGCCAACGCCATGAGCTATCTATGCAGAGACACTTCCACCGACCCGATGTACCTCGAGGCGTTTAAAGGATCGCGTAGCTCTTTGACTGTGCCGATTCTTTTGCATGAGTCGGTCATCGGTACGATCAATGTCGAGAGCCCCAAACTGGCGGCCTTCTCCGAAAGCGATCAGCAGTTCCTAGAAATCTTTGCTCGCGATGTTGCCGTGTCGCTCAACACCCTTGAACTGCTTGTGGCTCAGCGTACCAATGCTGCCCAGCAAAGCTGCGATGCAATCCATGCGGCTGTCTCCCTACCGCTCGATGACCTGTTGCTCGATGCGGTCTTCTTGATGGAAAAATACATCGGCCACGACCCCGAAAGCGTCGCCAAACTCCGAAGCCTCTTGAGCAAAGCTCGCAGTATCAAAAAGTCGATCCAAAGCATCGGCCAATCCCTGGTCCCACTTGACCCGGCTAGCAATCAAGAACTCAACGAACACTACGCCAAACTCGTCGGTCGCAGGATCCTGGTCGTCGATTCCAACGAGAGCGTGCGAAACGATGCCCACGCACTCCTTGAACGCTATGGTTGCATCGTCGAGACAGCGCAAAGCGGAGACCAAGCCGTCGCGATGGTCCGCAGTTCAGATGAAAATTACGATGTAATCATCACCGATATTAAATTGCCCGACTACTCCGGTTACCAGTTAATGCTCCGGCTCCAAAAACTCCTCGATCACGTCCCTATCGCCCTGATGACCGGCTTCGGTTACGACCCAGGACACTCGATCGTCAAAGCCCGCCAAGCTGGCCTGCACCGAAAAGCCATCCTCTACAAACCTTTCCACCTCGATCAACTCCTAGGAGTCACCGAACTGCTCATCGAGGAAAAGCCAGCGTCGAGTAACCCTCAAGTGCAAACCTAATCAGCAGTAGCCACCTTGAGCTGGTCGATTCTTCTACGACTGCTGATCCTCTGTGTGCTCGGGCTTGGGCATATCGGTTTTTGGATCTCCCTGTTTAACCGTATCAACGCGACGGGTCTGCATCGATTAACCATCAAGGCAATTGAAAAAGCAATTGTCCTTATCTGTTTACTGCTGCCATTTGTCATCTTGGCGATCGAGAGCAACATCGATCCGGAGCACTGGAGGATCGACCGATGGTTGCCCAAGTTCCTCGTCCAAGGGCAACTCCCAAATCTGTCGGTTTTGGCCTATGCATATGGCCTGTTGGCCATGGGGTACGGGTTGATCGCAGGGCCTATCTGGATTTTTCATCGCCCGCAATTCCACATGGCCCATGATCGCATGGAAATCCTTGATACACACATCGAAAACCATCTGCATCGAAAAAATCCACATTGGCTCCTGGGGGACAAAGCCAAAAAGAGTCTGAAACTGCCAGGAAACGAAGTGATGCATCTGGAGGCCAATACCAAGGCTCTTTTGCTCGAGCGAATTCCAGCGAACTTTGTCGGGATGAGGATCGGCCATCTATCCGATATCCATCTGACCGGTCAACTCCCCGACGAGTTTTATCGCCACGCTTTGGATTGGCTAGTCCGACAAAAGATCGATCTGCTGTGTCTCTCCGGTGACATCATCGATGAGGCTCAGGCTCTACCTAGCCTACCGGTGATATTCGGAAACCTGGATCCAAGCATCCCCAAGCTTTTTGTTTTGGGTAACCATGATCGGGCTTGCGAATTGGACCAAACGGTCCGAGATGCAATGACCAAACTCGATTGGATCGACGTGGGGCAAGCCGACTGCCGGCTCAATACCTCCCGCGGTCCGATCGTGGTTTTTGGGAATGAGCGCCCCTGGTTTTGTCGAGAGCTAAGCCCCGGTTTTTCGCAGGCCAATAGCGACCATCAGGAATTGCGGATCGGAATCTCACACTCCCCGGACCAATTGCATTGGGCCAAGAACCTCGATGTTTCACTCTTGTTGTGCGGACATACACACGGAGGACAAATCCGATTCCCATGGATCGGACCGATCATCGCTCCGAGCAAGTATGGGAGTCGGTTCGCTTCCGGCGTCTTTTATCAAAACCCAACTCTCATGCATGTCAGCCGTGGTCTATCTGGTATTCATCCGATTCGCCTGGGCTGTCTACCTGAAGTCTCCATTCTTGAAATGCGAAAAAAGCCCTAGGGACTTTTCGAACAAGCTTGGTGCCGTTAGACTCTGAGAAACCGTTTATATTGGGCAGTTTCATGAAAGAGTCGGATCCGCCAGAAGAAGTTCTCAGTGTCGAAGAGAAGTCCGAGCTGTGCCAACAGCGGATAGGCTATCGGTTTTCCAATCCGAACCTAGTGACCTCGGCTCTAACCCACGCCAGTGTTGCCACCAGTCGCTGCCACTCCAACGAACGCATGGAGTTCCTCGGTGACGCTATCCTGGGAATGGTCGTCTGCGAAGAGGTTTTCCGTTCCTACCCGGACTACCTCGAAGGAGACCTGACCAAGATCAAGTCGGTGGTGGTTTCCAGGCGCGTTTGCGCGAAAATCTCGAAGGCTCTCGGGCTCGAAGAATGCCTGATCGTCGGCCGGGGAATGCTCAAGCATGGAATGCCTCGCTCACTGCTTAGCGATGTCTTCGAAGCCATCGTCGCGGCAGTGTTCCTCGACGGAGGGCTCGATGAAGCCAGGACATTCATCCTAAGGTATTTAGAAACCGAAATCCGCTCGGCGGCCGACGGTCACAGCGTCGGGAATTACAAGTCCTTGTTGCAACAACTCGTCCAAGGTAGCTCCAAAGGCGCTCCGGCGTATCGCTTGGTCGGTGAGAGTGGGCCTGATCACAGCAAGTATTTCGAGGTCGCCGCAGAGATCAATGGCAAGCGGTTCACTTCCGCCTGGGGTCGAAGCAAAAAGGACGCCGAGCAGCGTGCGGCTGCCAACGCCTTGGCGGAATTACGAGGCGAGGAAGCCCCATTTCCTAACACCAATTTTCATCTAGCATAATAGTTCGCTGGAATTGCACGGAGTGCCTCAGCGAACTTGCCCGCGCAGATTTCCAGGCCCAGCGTTTGCTAGTCGGAAGTACTCCACTTGCGAAACACTCTTGAGCGTAGCCGTTAGCACTTCCCAGTCTCGAACCCGATCAGAGTCCTGACGCGTCAGTTGGTCTTGGACAATCAGTCTCGCGACGATTGGCTTCGAGCCCCCCGTCCTAGTGTCCGTCAGTCGAATCTCGGCAGGTAGTTCCCGCTGGTCTCTGAGAAAAGCGTTCAGTTGCATCCGCAGCAAAGGCGGTTTGTAGGGCGGGTTGACCGCATGTGTTTTCACCGACCAATCGGCGAAATCTCCATACTCGATTGCCATTTTCTCCACGCCGGGGGATTTGGTCCTGAATCGGTAAACCGACCGTTCGCAAGCCAGTTCGTACAAGCCACCCTCGAAGGGCCGCGGCGATACGGGACTGGTCCAAATCGCGATTTCTTGGGAAGTCATTTGCGATCGTAGATTGATGAATCGATCCTCAACCTCTCGCATTTCAATCCGGCACTTTTTCTGCGCGGACAGATCTGCAAGAGTTATCGACCGGTCTTGGTAGTCAACCACCAGCAATCTCCGATGCGTATCATCCCACTCGATGGTTCGATTCGCTAGAAACATCGTTTGAGTGGTATGGATGGGAGGCTTGGTCTCGTCGGAGTAAATATCCGTGTCGATCCTAAACTCGATCTGAGCCTCTGCTTGGCTTTGTCCCAAAGCGACCGAGTCAGGTCGATACGTCTGGGTCAACCAAAGCCCTATAGTTGCGATCATGATGATGAGCGATCGATTGCGTAGGTCCATGGTCATGATTAAAGTGCAGAGGCTGCTGCGTCCAATGCGTAGTCTTCACTCGGATCGTATTTGTAGAATAGTCGCGAAGCACGTCTAGCCAGCAAACCTAAGTAGTGGCCACGAAACTGTGCCTCAGTGCATTCAGTGATCGGTTTACCACTCGATGGATGGACCAGGTCGTTGATTTCTTTCTGGTAAACACTACCCTTGCCCTGCTTTGGCTCGTAGACCGTAACCGTGCACTCGCAACTACCTTGATAGAGAGTCTTGTCCCTCTTGAGCTTAAGGTCTTTGACGTTGATCACCAAGACGCATTCGGCTCCGGTTTGAGTACCGACCTGCGCAAAGCTCGGTCGATCCAAAGGCTGGTCATGGAACGCTCGATCCACATCTTCCTGGTCGACAAAGACCACCTTTTTACCCTTGAGCTCATGCTTGATGAACGTTTTAAAGCTATTCGCCATCACCAACGCCGACGCATCGCTGGTAGAGATGCCATCGATCGTCGTGATCAGCGCGACTTTTTTCTTTTCGATGTCGTAGTCCGGTTTGATCCTAGGATCGTGCAGAAGCACCACCAGAGTTCTCAGTAAGTTCGTGCAGCCCGTGGTGGTTGAAACCAAGGTCAGACAGAGCAATAGAGTCCCAAGCGACGCGAATACCCATTGTCGCGAGTTGTTATGATCTGAATGCATCGTCGATTCGCTCCCGAAATATCCGCTTTCAAACCCTGTAAAATCATCCTGCGTTGCTACCTCCTAGGGCTTATAGCGATTCTCCCAAGCCGACGCCATACGGTTTCTAACCGCCCTCGAACCGGTAATCCTCTCTGGCATGAACCAGCACTTTCTATTGCTTGCTTTCCTGTTTTGCCTCTCTGACGCAGCTTGCGCAGATTAACTGCCGAATGTGCTGGTGATCATCATGACTTCGCTCTGAATGACGCATGTCAATTTCGATGGTTCGAGAGTGAACCTGACCGCTGATGGACGCTGATAACCGCTGATCAACAGCTTCAAAAATCAACAATCATCAATCGAAAATCATCAATCAAAATCAACCGCATTTGATTTTTTCTAC
>CAILTZ010000907.1 GCA_903837255.1 uncultured Pirellula sp.
GGTGGTGAGCAAGCTGCCTCCAAATTCTGCCGATACAATTGGTTATGGTGGGCCAGTGTGTGTTGGAGCAAATTTGGCTTTAAGCTATGATTTGGGGAAGTTGAGCGCCCCTACGGCGGACTCCCAATACCTAACCACACTCTGTCCGAATTCTTATGACCCCTATCGTCGTTCCCGCTGTCGGTGAAAGCATCTCCGAAGTCCAGATCAGTCAATGGCTCAAAAAGGAAGGAGAGTGGGTAGCCGCTGGCACCGACCTTGTCGATCTCGAAACCGAAAAAGCCTCCGTTCAAATCTCAGCTCCAGCCGACGGTTTTTTGGTCAAGATCCTCAAACCCAACGACCAATTCGCCACCGTCGGTGAACAAATCGCGGAATTTCAACCGGCGGCCAAAACCGCAAGCACCAGCCCCACCCAAGCGCCAAGCGCTCCTGCTGCTAGCCAACCAACAGCCCCGACCAGCAGCCCGACGGCCACCAGCAACCCGCAGGCCAGTGATGTGCGTGTGATGCCTGCAGCCAGGAGAATGGCCGAAGACAACAAGCTCACTGCAGAATCGATTCCGGGCTCGGGTCCAGGCGGTCGAGTTCTCAAAGAAGATGTCGCCAATGCCGTCGCTTTGCGAAACACTCCTGCAGCCTCTCCTAGTCCAACTGTGATCACGCCAACGAAGGCTCCGACCATCAGCACCACGGCCCCCTCGACTGCCCTGCAACAAGGTTCGCAGAATCGAAGCGAAGAGGTCAAGCCCATGAGCATGATCCGACGCACGATCGCAACAAGACTTGTGCGAGCCCAACACGAAGCCGCCCTGCTGACGACCTTCAACGAAGTCGACATGCAACCAGTCATGCAACTTCGCAACAAGTACAAAGATGCCTTCCTCGAAAAGCACGGAACCAAACTCGGTTTCATGTCGTTCTTTGCCAAGGCGGCTTGTGAGGCCCTCAGGCGTTATCCAGCAGTCAATGCGGAGATCCGCGGTAACAACATCGTCTACCGCCACTACTGCGACATCGGGATCGCTATCGGTGGCGGCAAAGGACTTGTTGTTCCAGTCCTTCGCAACGTCGAACGCATGAGCTTTGCCGATATCGAGAAAACCATCGGAGACTTTGCTGAATTGGCCAAGAACAATCGGCTCATGCCCGAAGATCTCGAAGGCGGAACGTTTACCATCAGCAACGGTGGTATCTATGGGTCGCTCCTTTCGACCCCGATCGTCAATCCTCCACAAAGCGGAATCCTTGGACTCCACTCGATCCAGGAACGCCCCGTGGCGCTCAACGGCCAAGTCGTCATTCGACCGATGATGTACCTGGCGTTGACCTATGACCACAGGATCATCGACGGACGTGAAGCGGTCACGTTCCTCAAGACGATCAAGGACGTGATCGAAGATCCAGCCCGTCTGTTCCTGGAACTCTAAGCCCAATGATGCAACTCGGTTTCGTTAGCGCGATCGTCCCGGAACTCAGCCTCCAGCAAGTCATCGAGTTGGCCGAATCGATCGGTTACCAAACGGTCGAACTGATGTGTTGGCCACCGAGCAAAGCCGATCGTCGGTATGCCGGAGTGACTCACCTGAACGTGCTTGAACTCGATGACGCTCAGGCCAGCAATATCCAAAAAATGCTGGTCGAGCATCGCGTGAGCATCAGCGGGCTGGGTTACTACCCAAACTGCCTGTCATCGAACCACGAGGAAGCCGAGCGGAGCTGTGAGCACCTCAAGCAAGTCATCGCCGCGGCTCCTCGTCTGGGCCTTCACCAAGTCAATACCTTCATCGGTCGCGATCACACCAAGAGTGTCCTAGACAACTGGCCTAGGATGCTCAAGACCTGGCGGCCAATAGTCGATCTTGCCGAAAAGCATGCGGTTCGAATCGGGATCGAAAACTGCCCGATGATCTTCACAGCAGATGAGTGGCCCGGCGGTAAGAACATCGCCAGCTCGCCGGCGATTTGGCGCAAGCTTTTTGCCGATCTGGGCAGCCCCAACCTAGGTCTAAATTACGATCCCTCCCACTTGGTTTTCCAACACATGGATTACCTCAAACCGATCCGCGAATTCATCGACCGAATCTTCCATGTCCACGCCAAAGACGTCCGGCTCGATCAGCATCTGGTCGACGAGCACGGGATCTTCGCACACCCGAACCTGTACCACTTTCCAAAGCTCCCTGGATTAGGAGATGTCCACTGGGGCCGGTTCTTCTCGGTCCTCAGCGATGCGGGGTACCGCGGCCCGGTGTGCGTCGAAGTCGAAGACCGCGCCTACGAAGGCTCCCTGGAGGATCGTCAAGCGGCGCTGGTCCAAAGCCATCGGTACCTGTCCCAGTTCCTACCCCTCTGAGTTCTTCCCCCCCCCTTTTTTTTTCTAA
>CAILTZ010000908.1 GCA_903837255.1 uncultured Pirellula sp.
CGACACGACGGTATCATCCACGACGCGACCGGCGTAACCGATTAGGCAGCCGTCCTGGTCGTGCAAAGGAATGGCAAGCCTGTCCTTGAGCAAACCGCGACTGGCCACCCCGAGACCGAAATGGGTCACGGTTTCCGATAAAAAGCCACGATTTTCAAGATACGGATGCCGGTCGTCGAGTCCCTTTAGTTCGAAATCCAAGGGCGCATTGATAACGACCGGCAAAACCCCGTCCTTCGTCGGGCTTTCCCGCCTGACCTCCGGTTTGTCCGCAGACTCATCCGGGAAGAATTGCGCCTGAAGGCGCAACGCAAGATGGCGGAGCGCAGCCCCGTCCTCGGGGTTAATTCCCTCCATGAGCGCGGCGAATTCCAGATGATTACCCCGGGCTTTACACCCGAAGCATTGGAACATGCCGCCCGTAAGATTTGCAGAGAATGTCGAAGACTTTCTATTTCCGTTGTGCTTTGGCAAGGGGCAAGGCCCCAGATGCTGATCGTTCCGTTTACGGACTATTTCGACCCTGTAATACTGGAGAACCTGCTCAAAACTCAGGCGTCGACGTAGTTTCTTGAAGTCCACCCACTGATTCATTTCATGCCTCCTTTCGTTGAAAAACGAGTTCCAATATAATTAAAGCAAGGCTTGCTGGGAGCGTCAATGTACCCCCGGAACAAGGGTTCGGCTATTTGACGGTGTCTGACATAGTATGATATAATACTTGAAGAATTCAGTACATTCCGGTCGGCGGTTGGCCGAAGTCTGTCACATGGTGTGATTGGCTTCCCCAACCGCTAACAAAGGAATCACATGAATCAATATGGGCAGGACGCTGAGCGTCAATTTCAAGTCGCCCTCGCAGCACGCATCGATCAGGAAATCACATCCCGGTTATTACCGCACTTGGCTGGTAAAGCAGATCACGGCTATCCTTTCCATTCCGGGGAGGAATTTCACAGACAGGTTGTGTTTTTAAATGTCTTTAGTAAATACCATTGGTTTTTGCTAAATGATCGAATGCTCGTACTACAGGAGCCCTACCGCGAAGCTTTCGAATACATTGTGCATCGTGACCTGGATCGGATTTTGCGAGGGTATCTCCAAATAGCCGAGGCATGCATCGCAAGAGGCGGAAATCAGGCACAAACGCATCATCGTGAGGCGACTTAACGGTAAACCGACACGGTAACCCCGCTCCTATGAGCGGGCTTTCTTTATATATCTTTCTCTCTGATGAGCCCTGCCACCTCTTCAATGATAGCCAAATCTTGATCAAGAGCATGGGGGTTATCTTTGAATTTTTCCCTCGCATTCCTTTTTGCCATTTCGATTGCTAGTTCACGGGCCATGCCGTTTATCCTGTATTTGTCCAAAAGTGCAGTATAAAACTCCACTCTGGTTTGCGGCTGAGAAGGATTCAGTTCGCGCGTAACCTGGTGCATTTGGACATCCAGTTTGGCCTTTTGGATTTCTAGGTCCTTTAGCTCCAATTCCTCCTTTGCTTTGGCTACCTTCTGCACATGCTCCAACACTGGTGGTTCCGCCGACTTATCGGGCGCTCCATTCTTCGAGGCAACACCAGATATGGCACATCCAGATTCCTGCCGGTCCTCAGAGAAGAAAATGAATTTGCCGCAATCATTGTGATGGCAGCGGTATCCTTTCTGCTCTACCCCACAAGCTTCACAACGGTTAAGGAAGGAGAATTGCTCTGTATTGGTGTTTCGGGATTTGCAGTCGCAGCATATCCAGATCGTATTGGTGGCGATTCCCTGATGGCAGTTGGGACATTTAATGATGTTACTACGCGGTTCGAGGAAAAAATAGTATAGGCTGGCGGAAAGGGCTATTGCCAGGCCCCCACCGAAAATTGAACCTACCCTCCACATACATAACAACCCCAGTCCTACAAACACACCCAGTGTAATCGACCAGTTGATC
>CAILTZ010000909.1 GCA_903837255.1 uncultured Pirellula sp.
CCATTCTGTCCGCTGTCAACACAGTCAATCCAGTCAAGAAAACCACCGCCGTCAGGCGGAGTGGGAATCGAATACTGCTTTTGCTTTCGGAGGTCGTTCTCCCCGAACCCAAATCGTCTCATTCAACCGCGCGAATGCCAAGTTCGGTTCCTGTCCTGTCTTGTCCGCAGGACCGCTCTACTTTCTACTTTCCACTCTCTTGGCTGCTTTGGGGTTTTTGCATTTCTGGCCAATTGCTTTGGCCATCTGTAGCGCCCATGCTGGCTCGGTGCATGGCGTCGTGCGGCGCTTGCATTTCGGGTCGCGCACCGAGAATCGAGTCGTTTTTCGAGTCGCGCGAGTCGCTAAAATACTGGGATTTTGCCTGCACCCGGTCTGGCACCGATCCATGCCCGTGGAGGCGGTAGGATTCGAACTTTCTGTGTGATGTTCTGAGAGGTGGATGAGTCGAGAATAGGCGGGAACATCCCAGCACACCTTACAATGATTGAGCGGCTCGCAAGTGCCTGGTATCATTCAGCTACGGGTCGTGCTTGACTTGTGTGATCGGCTGAATAGGTTCGGTCTACGGGGTTTAGGCTGATCCGCCCGCGTGCTCAAGCGTCGCGCCAGCAGGTTAATTGAAAGCTCTACCGCAAATCGCTGAAGTCAACACAACGGAATATCGCTCACAGGATGGGAGTTCGGTTACCGAGCGCGCAGCAGAGATCATGCGGAATCGCATGAATGCATCGCAACGGCACATGGCCAAACACTATGCCTTGATAGAAACGGGACACGGTGCTCACTACTGGGGAGTGCCCAAGCGAAACGCGCTCTCGGAGGCAAGCAACATCCCGGTCATCGTCCTCGGTGAGCTTGTAGATCCTGAGGGGAGAGGGAAGGCGAATTACGAAGAGATTTACGTCAGGAACCCGACTTGGGTCAACGACCTAAAAGAGGATCACCCTTGGTACGGATGGAGCTATGAGCAAGTCGGATCGATGATGGACGCGATTCAGATCCAAGCCGAGCGAATAAACATTCGCTTGATATTGGTATGGGACCCGGAATCAAAGGGCCGGGACGAATCGTACCGAGACGTCATGAGGGAAGTGATTGCGATGATCTCAGCTGAACAAGAGATTGACTACGCGGATGTGCCTGTGCGAATGCTGAAAGAATTGGCAGAGCCACAGATAAATTGCTTGACGGCCGACCATGTAACAGAACTGCTTTCAATAGAGTAGATACAGAAACGATGCCTCAGTCGACACTTACAGTTTTGGCCCTGTAGTCGACAGTGATTATCCGATCGACCAATAAACCGGTTCCGATGAGTCCATACTCCGATTCATTCGTTACGACCTGTGTATCGTAGACTTTCCCGAGCCAATGTATTGAGCAGCCGTAGGTTTCCAATTCGACAAGTTCGCCATTTGCAAGAATCGCTTCGGCAATCGACTCTAGAGGCAATCCGAGTTCAAAAGCCACTTTCTTGGGCAGTACCAGTGTGCCATTGAAAGCCGTATCCAACCAAGCATAAATCTCTAGCTCAGGTGTTGCGTTTCGTTTCCCAATACAAATGGGCAATAATGCCCGCATTTCCTGATCAACATGTCCCTTCATCGCTCCATAAGCCCGATATGAAAGGCCGCTTGATGTCCAATCCGAATGGTATGTGAGACTCGATTTGGATGTGCTGTTCTCGCAGCAGTTACTGCGGAATCGAACGATTGACCGACGAAAAATTCTTGAGATTCCGGTTCGATCGCCACGAATTGCCCCCCGAACTCCCGCTCGAGTCTCAACCGCATCGACTCGTAAAGCACTTTGGCTTTCGACACAAGAGATCGTCTTTCACTAGCTAGCATGTCAGGCTCCTTTTGGCCACATGGTTCCCTACGCAATCGTCTCATCGGAATGTATAAATGTCAAGTTTCAATCCCGATTCGTCTCAAGTAGATACCTCTTCCAACCTAACCGACTGATGTCGCACCTCTCGAACTCCCCAAAACATCGGGAAAACCACAAAAAGTTCGGTTCCTGTCCTGTCCTGTCCTGTCCGCAGGACCGCTCTACTTTCTACTTTCCACTCACATGGTTGCTTTGGGGATTTCGCATTTCTGGCCAATTGCTTGGGAGTTCTGGTGCGCCCATACTTGAAAAAGCCGAGGGGACAGTCCCTCATCTTGCCATCTGTCTTTGCGTCTTTGCGTGAGACCCAAAGCATCCACCGTCTGGCGACAGGTGGCTACGGCCGGGGAACGCGAAACGTCCGCTGCCTTTCTCTAGCAAGACCCCGCAGTGGATCTTGCCGTAGTATGGGCCTCTGGGCCATTTTATACCCCACAAGTTGTTCTTGCTATCGAACCGATAAAGTGCGATTGATAGCATTTTTAGCGATCGCATGGATGATGGCTCAAATGGTGACGGATTGGGTTGAACATGAGTTCCAAGAGGTTGACTTGGGTGACAAACGGTTGTCTTATCGGTTAAAACTATGCGTTTCGCAGGCAGCTCGTATTGGTGAATCGACACCCGATCGAGCCAGATCGAAAGCCGATCTCAAAGCCACCTACCGATTGATCGATAACCCGAAGGTTAGCATGGACGAAATCCTCTCCCAACACAATCAATCCACCCGGCAAAGATGCTCGGCATATAAGCGGATCTATCTGGTTCAAGACACCACAGAGGTCGATTTGACCAAGCCCAGGCAACGCGTCAAAGGTGCCGGTCCGTTAGGTACAGATAAGCGACAGGGCTTTTTTTATCATCCACTTTTCGCAATCACCCAGGATGGTTTGCCATTGGGGTCAGTCGACCAAGTGGTTTGGACGCGTGACGAGAAATCACTGCAGGTTTCCTCCAAAAAACGCGTTGCTGAAAGAAAACGGGCTTGCTTTGAGGAGAAGGAAAGCTGCCGTTGGTTAGAGATGATGCAAAGTGGTGAACAACTCGCCCGAAGTATGCCTAAAACAAGCTTCGTGATCGTCTCTGACAGTGAGTCTGACATCGGAGAATTGCTTTGCGAGGCTAATGATTTGCCGGATAATTATGATTTCATCATTCGCCAGTGTCACTCGCATTTGCTCGTGTCGGCAACCGATTCAAGTACAGGTCAGAGCCTCCAGGGTGTAGCCGTCGATGAAGCATTATCCCAAGCCCAATGGAGACTTGTACGTTCCGTCAACGTTTCCGAACGTAAAGCTCCGGTGTTACCCGACGATAAAAAGCGTGCACGCCGACAGGCCCGAACCTCACGCCAAGCGGTACTACAGATAAGGGCTATGAGTGTGACGATCCA
>CAILTZ010000910.1 GCA_903837255.1 uncultured Pirellula sp.
AGCACGTTTACTCTGCAATTGCTTGGACAGCCCGCGATTTCCGAGGGCAATACGATCTTGTTGGGAGACCAGGTTCTTGAGGTCGAGCGAGCTTGTTCGGGTTTGAGAATCTTCGTTGGCGTGTTCGCTCTGTCCTACGTATACGCGATGCTACTTCGTCGCAATTGGTGGGAAGGGGTCGTCATTGTTTTGGCCTCGATTCCTATCGCATTGATTGCGAACATGTCTCGGATTGTCATAACAGGTTTGTGTTATGAGTGGCTCAGTGGAGAGACTGCGAGGAAGTTCTCGCACGACCTGGCAGGTTACTTCATGATTGGGATCGCAGCAGGTCTTTTTGGACTGTTGGTATTTTACCTACGATGGTTGATACAAGATGCCCAAACGCTAGATCAGGTTGCTCTTCGAAGGGCTTGATGAAGAGATTCCGGAGGACAGCTTTTGCATCCTCCTGAGCAGAGAAAATAATACCGGTTCAAAATCGGGTTTAAAAAACAGGCGAGTTGCAGGAGTATTTTCGATGAGCGATACCGCAAAGATCACGTCCAAGAACCTTAATACTGTCGTTGAATCCGGGAAGCGTAGGCTAGCGGGTAGTGTTGCGAGAGATTCTTCGCGTTTAGGGATTCCAAAGCTCGATGCTCTTTTTTTCTTGGGGGTCTTGAGAAAGCACTGGCGTTGGATGATTCCGCTGAGTTTGCTGTTTTCGACGCTCGCATCCGGCGTCGTGTTGTCGACTTTCAAGCCCGACTATGAAGCTAGGTTTCGCTTGGAAGTGGATCCTTCTAACTACATTGTTTTTAGTGACAATGCGGTCAGGTCAACGCCCGAGTTCATCGATTTGCAGCGCGCAATCATGCTGAGCAACAGCGTTCTTGAGAAGGTCGTTTCCGACAAGATGGTCGCAATGGTTCCGAGCATCGCTACATCCAAGGACCCTGTGCAGACGCTGCGCAAAGCAGTCAAAATCACGGGTTCGGCAGGAAACCGTTTAATGGACGTGAAATTCCAGGACCAAGACCCAAAGATTGCTGCGAACCTGACCAATGTCTTGGTGGATGAGTACTTGCGGTCCCGTCGATCCATCGAGCAAGTACGGACGTCGAGTCAGGAAAGAAACGTGCTCGCGGCGTTGTCCAAGGCAGAGTCTGAGGTCGAGGCGGCTAAGCAGCGTGTGCGAGACTTGAGCATGCAGTCGGTCAAGTCCGATACAATTCTGGGGGAGTCGGATAATGGAAAAATCGACACCACCTACTTGGATGGGATACGAATGCAACGAATGGAGTTGTCCAGCCAGCTTTCCATCCTCCAGTTGAATTTGGCTGAACTCAAATCGGCTTACGACCGCGACATGGAGAATCAAAACAATCAAACAGGGGAGACCGAGCAGGTGCTTGTCGCAGACGAAGTGCTCGACAAAGATATCATTGTCATGGCCGCAAGGCAGCAACTGGAGAACGCAAGACTGCAACTGAAAGATCTGGACACCAATACCACGATCGGCACGAAGAACCCGATTTATGTGCAGGCCAAAAGGCGGCTTGACAATTACGAGGAAGAGCACAAGCGTCTCAGAGAGACAAGGCGCAAGGAGTTGTCCGATCGGGGCACTTTGGCCTCCACGGATGAGCGCAGGGGCAGAATCACAGCCATGAACGCTGAAATCTCTGCCTTGAGGACCAAGCGAGACATTCTGGAATCCCAACTCAAAGAGTACTTGGTATCTCTCAAGCAATCCAGCGCGACGTCCGTCGACCTGCAGTTTGCAGAGGCGGACCTGAAAGAATGGAACGATATCCGATCGACGGTGCACGATCGGCGGATTAAGCTTTCGACCGAGCGCGATGCGATCGACGACGTGAGAGAACTCGAGCGGGCGATCGCGCCAAAGCTACCTGTGGAGGAATGGCCTATGAAACAGTTGGGGTTGGCCTCGGGGCTTTGCTTTGTGCTCCCGTATTTAGCTGGAGTGCTATTAGAGCTCAGGTCCAGGAAGGTTGACGATGCCAACCAACTCGAAACCCGCAGTCGGTTGTCCGTTCTGGGTGAAATTTCCACGATCCCAGTTGCCACGACTGGCAAATTGACGAAGAAGCGACGATCGCATGCCAGGGAGCTTCGGCTTTTTGAAGAAAGCGTTGATTCATTGTCGACGACCCTCACGCTCCGAGAAGATCTCCGCGATTGTCACGTTTTTACGATCACCAGCGCTTTGTCCGGGGAGGGTAAGACGAGCGTGTCTTGCCAGCTTGTGGTGAGTTTAGCGAGGTCGACATCAAGCAAGGTTTTGTTGATCGACGGTGACTTGCGAGCCCCTGACGTTCATCACGTTTTTGGGCGTCCTATGACTGCGGGTTTGGTGGGTTACCTCAACGGGACGGCCGAATGGAGGGATTTGGTGGACCGCGACTGGAACGAATCGATCCACATCATGACCTCGGGGTATTTGAAGGGAAGTCCTCACAGAATTCTGAGCAACGGACGCTTTGAGAAACTGATCGCTGAAGCTCGTGAGGAGTATGACTACATCGTGATCGATACGCCCCCAGTGCTGCCGGCGAGCGAGGCCTTGCTGTTTGCCAAAGTAGCTGACGCAGTTCTAATCTGTGCGCTTCGGGACAAGAGTCGAATTGAGCAACTCGTTCAAGCCTACCACAGGCTTGATGCCTCAGGGGCGAAAGTGGCTGGATCGGTTCTTTCTGGTGTGCCTGTTAGGGAGTACGCGAGCTATTACGGGGATTATTACGCCTCGAAGGTCTGATGTGAATAGTGTTCACATCAGCAGGGACTTTTCTTTTGCACAATGTACCGAGGCCCACTATGTGGGCCTCGGTTGGTTTACAAGAATTTTTTACTCGGCTGTCCAATGAAAATTCATTCGCGTTCCTTGCCTGAAACACGCAAACGGCTCAAGTTCAATTGGACATTGTTCATAGCATCTCTATTAGCTATCGCGATCTCGGGCACATCGATCTTTTTTCTTCACCGAGCACAATTGGGTAGGGTGGCTAATGCTCTGAAGGAGCGATCAGAAGGATTTAGGGATCAACAGGATTGGTTGTCCTGTGCCGATTCCATTGATCTGTTTCTCATGATGAATCCTCAGGCTAAAGAGGAGAAGGTGGAACTGGCAGAGGTTTTAGATAAAGATTTGCCGGACGACCAAGCTCAGGGTTCAGTAGACTTGCTCAATCGTATCATCGCCGAGCAGGCCAGAGCTTTGGGAGTTTGCGAATTGGATGAGTCGTATAGGGATCGAGAATCCGCCATTCGCAAACGACTGGTCCAGCGGCTGATTCAGGTAGGACGATTTGAAGATGCCTTGGATCATATTCCAAAGTTAGCCGGACCTGCTCTCGACGGTAGCTTACTCAAGTCCCTTGCCCTGATTAAGTATTCGATGGCTTTGGAGAACAGGAACCATTCGTTCACCGATTCAACTCAGGTAGTTATCCCGGACTGGCTCTATTCAGCATCGACGCTCAACGTGGTGGATCTATTGCTCAAGTCGCTGATCGATAATCCAGGAGACATCGACATATCGAGGGCGATTGCAGAGGTTTGTTTGGGTAATCCCGAGTTTTTGGCGAAGTCTCAGTTAGCAAATGAGGCGCCGCAGGATCTTCGCGATCGAGCTTTTTCGGTGATGGACAAGATGCTAGCTGCCAACCGAGAGGATATCTCGGCTTGGCTTGCACACTACTCGGTAGCATCGAGGTTGGATGTCGTTCGTGCCGAGTCCGATATTCGCCAAGCGTTGAGCATGGCTCCTGAGGACCCCATAGTGCTCAGGGAGGCCGGTAATCACTTCTGGGGACGCGCCTCGAACACCCAGAAGGCAACAGATCAAACCAAGAAGGCCGAGTGGTTGGAATTGGCTGAAAAGTACTTGACCCAAGCGATCGAAAATGGACTCACCCGCGATAGCAGGGTTTATCTTGGCCTCGGAGAGGTAGCATTGGCTCGCGGTAACTTTGATGAGGCGATCCAAACCTGGGAGGATGGTGCTAGAGCGAGTGTGGCTCCCACTGCACTGTTATGGTTTAGGCTAGCACAAGCTTGGGCCGGCAAAAAAGACTTAAGCAGA
>CAILTZ010000911.1 GCA_903837255.1 uncultured Pirellula sp.
CGAACCAATGCAGCCTTTGTCTCTAGCTAGCCTCGAACCGAATTGCAATGATATCAGGCACTTGCGAGCCGATCAAGAATTTTATGGAGTGATCGCCTGTTTCCCATATTCAGATGACGGGATGCCATCTGCAAACGTTCGTCTCACTTCCTTGGCGGGTATTCTTTGCCGAGTTCCTTCATCGCTGCCTCGATCCGCTCTGGCCTCCAGTACCCGCTCGGGTCAAAGATCTGCGTCTTGGGATACATTTCCATCATTTCATCCAGTTGCTTCGCCGTCATCGCCCCCTTGCCCACCCGCATCATCACCATTCGGTCCTTTTTGGGAACCAATGCCAATCCCTGAGCGGTTACGTCGGTCATACCAACGAAAAGGTTGTCCAATTCGGTCATTTCCTTAACCGCCGCGATCCCCGTGTCCGTGATTTTGGTGCCTTCGAGGCCGAGGTCGTGCATTTTCGAAAGCCCGGCAAGCGACGGCATCCCTATGTCGCTAATTCTGGTCTTGTTCAGGATTAAGGTCCTCAAGTCGGTCATCTGTTTAAGGACTCCCATGTTCTCGTCGTCGAACGTCGTCTCGGAGAGGTTCAAGTCCTGCATCTTGTGCAAACCGGCCAAGTGATTCCATCCGGCGGAGGTGACTTTCTTGCTGTTCGTCCAGAACCGCTTCATCTCTTTCATCTCACCGATCCGCTTCAGGCAGGCGTCATCGAGGTAGTCACCAAACAAGGTAAGCTGTTCAAGACCGTCGACGGCAATGAGGAACCTTTGGAATCCCTCGGTAGTGATGGCGGATTTGGTGTGGTCGAATGTCTTCAAACCCTTGATCTGCCCAGCATAGTCAAGAACCTCGTCGGTCACCTGGTACTCGCCAAGACTCAGCGACTTGAGTTGCGGCAGTTTCGGCAGAACCGCAAGGGCGCCGGCAGGCATGTCGGTCGCGTACATCTGAAGGTAGCGGAGCTTCGGCAGCGCGGCGAGGGCCGCTAGCCCGTCCGCAGTGACCTTCCCCTTGTACACATACACCCGCTCGAGTTCTGGCAGTTGGGCGATCAGCCGCAGGTTCTCGTCGGTGGCGTTGCTCGCCTCCCCTCCGTCCAAGCCGGTACCGAGGTTGATCAGCGGGCCGCCGTCCTTGGGTTCGATCGTCAGGCCACCCAAGCTGACCTTGTTGGCCTTGAGTTTCGATAAAGCGGCTTCACGATCCGAGGGCTTGGCCGGGTCGGCGGACCAGGTGCAACTGCCCACGAACAGTGTTAAACACACTGCCAGGAAACGAGAGCTCATCGGGGACCGCATGATTGACCTTTTGAATTGGAGACGGTGAGGATTTGTATAGACATTGTCGCTACCTTGCCCTTGTTTTGGCCCAGCGTAAGTCGATTTACCGCTTGGTTAGTCCTGTGTCTTGTAGATATTCCCGAGTCACATAGTCAGTTTCCTTGTACTGCTCATGGCATTCAATGCACGAATCTATGCGTCCCGAAGCCATTTCGCGGTACGCGATACCATCAATGACAGTGTATTTCCAATCGCCCCGTGTACTATCGTAGCCGGTAGCCATTTTCTGCATGACAGTAAACAGATGAGGCGTAGGATCATCGGCACTCGCCAATTTTGATTTGATCACAATTGAGCCAACGGGATAGGTGCCTTTCGCCGATAAGATGACGTCCTTCGCCATTGCATTAACATACACGTTGCAGAACGCAGTTTCTCGGTGAGACGGATCGTGTGGGTTAGTGGGAATTACGTCGGGTACAATCGGAGCCTTGCAAGCCGTAACAGTGGAATCGTGCATCTCAAAAGGTCGCTCAGTAACTTTCACGTACCGTTCCAAATGTCGAAGTTGGAGCAATTCGGGGGAAGCTGTTTTGGGAGGACCCGCAAACAGGCGTACACCAATGATCGCCGCTACAATCCCGCAGGTGATCAGCGTGATTCTCATAATGGGGTTCCACGGGTTAAACAACTTTATCTCGAATTCTACATAATCCCGTAAGATTGGAATTTACCATGTCGCTCGATGAGGAGCAAGCGAACGCGCTCTCGGTTACCGGGGTGATCGAAGCGTCCGTATTGAATTTGTTCTGATTCTCTTCGCACGCCCCGATGGTGGCTTTGTATAACCACTAAAAATCTATCCCTCTATCACGATGGTCGGCCATGCCATCTGCTTTGAAGCACCGGCGAGGGAATCAACCAAACTTATAGCGAGAAGCTCTCGAGCGTTTTCCCCCCACTGTCTTAAGAATTGATTAAAACCGCAAGAGAAATCAGCCCAATCCATCTGGTAAAAGGATTCACCGGTTGCTGCCGCAGAAATAGTCCGTTCAGATAGATGGCAAAGATCTTTTCGAACTTTGGCGATCTGGGTGAGTTGATCATGAGCTTGCGAATTCAGTTGATGGCGTTGTATGCTTGTTTCGTGTTGGCATCGTTCGCTGAGGCTCAGGAAGAATGGTTGTTCTCCTCGCCCGCCGGAGATCGCTTCGCCAAAATCGTCCCCGATGGCGAAACAGTGCTTCCTAACGGGCGCTTGTTGACCCCCAAGGGGCCGCGCCTATACTCGGGAGAAAACCTATGGAATTCCATCGCTAGCCCCGACGGCAAGTATCTTATAGGCATGTGCAACGCGGGGATCGTGGTCTGCGAGGCATCGGACATGGATCCGCGGGCACCGTCGCATCTGCTGCCTTGGAAATCGCCCGCATTTTGCGGAGTATTCACGAAAGATAGCAGTAAGCTTGTCATCTCGAGCGGAGACTCAGGGCACGGAATCCAAGTTCTGTCTACCTCGTCCTGGTCGCAGAAACCTAGCGGGCGTTTAGCGAAGCTCGAACCGGAAGTCGTTATATCGATTTTCGCAGACCGCGAATGCTACATCAACGATCTGGCATTGTCTTTGGATGAACGATACGTTTTTGGGGCGGATGTCGCTCGACAACGAATGGTCGTTTTTGATCTCGTCGAGCAGAGAGTGATCAGCGACACGCCCGCAGGGCGCGAACCGTTCAGCGTCGCTCTTTCGGCGGACGGGAAGCGTTTGTTTGTCGCAAACATCGGGATGCTCGACTACTCATTGATCATCAATGAAGAGGGGGATCCTCGCGGTTTAAAGACACCCCCCTTCGGATTCCCGTCGGTCGAAGCAGAAGAAGGGGTTCGCAAGGAAGGAAAGATTGTACCAGGCCTCGGAAACCCTCATGTTGCAGATGCCCATTCGGTTTGGATGTTTGATGTCTCACAGCCTGACCATCCGACGGTACAGGCTAAGGTCAAGACGGGATTGTTGCTTCAGGCGCCAGCCGATCGCGGGCATACCGTAGGAGGCAGTTCACCCAACGGGCTCCTTGTCCACAGCAACCGCTTATTCGTTAGCAATGCGAACAACGATACCGTGCAAATCTTCGATACAAGCTCGATGGAGCTGCAGGAGACGATCAAGCTAACGCCGGAGCCAAAACTCGCTACATTGCGGGGGGTCATCCCAACGGGCATGACAATCGATCGGGCCGGCAAGCGATTGTTCGTCTGCGCCTCAGGATTGAACGCCATCGCTTCAATCGATTTGGAGAATGGCAAATCAACCCGCTGGATAGCAACGGGTTGGTTTCCAACCGCATGTAAACTGACTCCTGACGAGAGACAACTTGTGGTCGCGACCCAAAAAGGATTGGGCCGAGGGCCCCGAGGACCAAAACATCGGCGCGACATGGATGACGAACGATTTGGGTTGCCCGACATGCCTGGTATGTTGCATATCGTCGACCTTGACCCAAGCGTTGACGAAACACAACAGGTACTCAAGAACAACGGCATGGCCCTTGCCGCTCGATCTCCCGCTTGGCTACCTCCAGCGATCCAACACGTCGTTTTCATCACCAAAGAAAATCATACCTTCGATGGCATCTTCGGGGGGCTCCCCGGATCGACCAGTGAACCCGAGTATGCGGAATTTGGTGTCAACGGTTGGATCAAGGAGCATGGGAAAGAAGAGCGAGTCCCGATAATGCCTAACCATGTGCGGTTGGCCGAGCAGTTTTCGATATCGGACAATTTTTATATGGAGCCACAAGCCTCGGGCGATGGACATCGATGGCTAATTGGCGTCTATCCAAGTTTTTGGACAACGCGAGTCTTTTATTCGGGATGGGGATTTCGAAAGAGCGAAACGGCGCGTGGGCGGATGGTTGTGATGGGTTCTAACGGCTCCCAGATCCCTGAGGACTATCTCGAAAACGGCTCCATGTTCGAGCACTTACACCGTGGTGGGATCCCTTTTCGA
>CAILTZ010000912.1 GCA_903837255.1 uncultured Pirellula sp.
CTTCATGGTTCTGTACTCGACTTACTATGTAGCCAATGCTAGCCATGCGCGGACGTTCACAGACGGCATGGCCGTGCTGAATTTGATATCCACCGACCAGATGGTTCAAGCTCGGATGGTCAAGTTCCTAAGTGCACTGTTTCCGATGCTATGTTTACTTGTCTATTGGGTGCTCCCGAGCCCGGCTTGGCTGGTCCTCATCAGTGGTTCGGCCCAAGCGGTGATGTTACCGATGCTTGGATTTGCAGCATTGTATTTCCGCTATTTCAAAACGCGTCGGGAGTTGCACGGCGCGAAGTGGGTCGAGATCGGACTGTGGATCAGCGTGGCGCTTCTTTTCCTGATCGGCTTTACCAACCTATACTTGGAACTCAGAAAGTTTTTCAAATAGGGTTGCCATCGACGAAAGACGCTAGGGTTCAACCCGCAGTCAACTCGTGAAAAAAGACCTTGTCTGCCGGCAAGCTCTCTTTGGCCAATTCGATCAAATGCTGATGGTGCGTAAAGAAAATGACTTGCGTCTGATCGGACAATTGAACCAATTGCTTGAGCGTCTGGATCGATCGATCGTCATCGAAATGAACCAAAATGTCGTCGACCACCAGAGGCATCGGTTCGTGGGCCGCGTTCCATTGCTGAAGGCTCGCTAAACGGAGTGCGAAATACAATTGATCCCGAGTCCCATCGCTCATCTGCTCGACGAGCACCTCGGAACCCGGACCGTCCTGCGATCGCCTCCCAACGAGCAGATGCTTTCCAGCGTCATCGAGTGCAATCTCGATCCCTCGAAAGCGGCCTAAAGTCATCTGGCTAAACGACTCACTAGCAAGCTTCAAAATCGGATCCTCGTTGGCCGACCGATACCGCTCGATCCCCGCCGTCAGGGCCGCCGAAGCCAACCGAAGCGTCGCGAGCTCCTGGAGAGACTCCTCGATCTCGATCCCAATCCCGCTTGCTTGTGTTGCCAGCATCGAGGCCTTGCCTCCTGTATCGAGCTGATCGTAATCCCGCTGCAATGCGCTATGCGATTTGATGGCTTGCTCGCGAGACTGCTGGATACCGACCAACTCTTCACTGAGGTTCTTGATTTCGATCGCAAGCTGATCGGCGTCGGCTTGCCGAACTTTTTCAATGAAGGGTTCGATATCTCTGCTGTTGCATTCGTCTTGCAATCGCTCTCTGAGATCCTTGCGATCTGAATCGAGCAAATGAAATTCGCGGGAGTTGCGAGCAAGCTCCAAGAGACGTTCCTCGGAGTTCGCGTCGGCGATGTCCATCATCTCTTGCAACTCCCGAACCAGCATCGAGAGCTCCTGACTTGCCTTGCGAAGTCTTTCGTGGGCTTGCTCCTGGAACTGCTCAAAAGATCCTCGCTGCGATTTGTCCTTGCTGGTTTGCTTGCCATAGCTCTCGAGCAACCGAACCTTGGACTCGGCGTTGCTTTGACTCGATAACGCAGCCAACGCTTCGGGATTCCTGCTAGCCAACCAATCGATTGCTATGGAGACGGCCGCCTCGTAGTTTCGGACCTGCTCTTGGCACTGGCTGATGGTGCCTTGTGTCGATTCGATCTGGTCGCTGATCTGCTGCAATTCGCTGACTTGCTCAAGGATGGTTTGAACCTGCAGAGGCGTTGCTTCTTGAGGAATCGCAATCGCCTTGAGTGCCTCCCACCATTGCTTTTTCAGTTCTTGGAACTGATCTGTAAGCCCCTGAAGATCGCTTGCTTGCTCGTCGTGCTCCTGCTGATCGAGCTGACGCTGTTTTTGTACCGCTTGGGCCTTGCCCCGCTCCTCGGTCGCCTTGCGCAACACCGATTCGGCTCGAATGAGCAACGCATCAAAATCATCGTGATGGTCGCTCGCAGAGCCGCATGCTTGAAGCCCTTCTATCAAACCGACCGACGCGTGTTGGATCGCCGACGCTGTTTGCTCGATGCGATGTTTCTTGTCGAGCAAATCCTGAGCCTCACGTTGCAACACAGTGACGGCTTGGACCCACTCTTGAGCCGCCTCGGGACTTTGCACGTCGATCTGGTGCTCCGCCAGGAACGCTTGCCAAGCCTGCTGGCTGGCACGGTATTGGTTCTTAGATTCCGCCAGAGCCACCGCAGCTTCGTCCATCTGGGCTTGCAACTCGTCGATCGACTGCTGAAGCTGCTCGCGGTGTGCAACCAGATCGGCTTGATCGAGCAACTCGGCGGCGATCTGGTCGGCTGCCTGCTTGTTGTCCTCATACGCCTGGACGCATTCGCTCCACCGCTGGGTGGTCGCTTGACGTTGCTCGGCGAGCAACCCAAAGGCCTCGTCGCGGGACCGTTTGCTCGTCTCCCACTCCTGACGCGTCGGTACATGACCCTTTTTGGTTTCTCGCTCAAACTCACGTTGCTTCGCGGATTTCTTGCGAACGATTGCATCGAGTTCGGATTTGGATTTCTCGACGGCATCAGAACGTTTTTCGAGCTCCTTCTCCCAACGATCGATCGATGTGGGATTGGCCAGTGGAAACTGAGCCAATGCGTCGATGCCCTCGACATGAACCTTCCACCTCTGAATCGATTGGGTAATCCGTTTATGGCCTCGATCGGAATCTTGCGTTAGCTCCATGAGCTCCTGCCGACGACTGCTCAAGGGCCGTGCGCTGTGCACCTGTTGTTCGAGGAGTCTCAGGGATTCATCACTAGCCTTTGATGCAATGGAACTCGAGTCATCATCGAGCTTCTTGCGCAGCCTACCTAGCCGTAGTTGGGCATCGGCAATCTGCTTTTCGATCGTCTCGTACCGCTTGGCCAACGCGTCGACCCACTTCTTTTGCGAGGTCGGAATTCGCTCGGACTCGAGTCGCTTTTTGAGCGAATCGAGCGATCCGATATGCTGCCATTTCTGTGTCGCTTGACGTGTGAGTTGATC